>RKSH01000237.1 GCA_007570945.1 Gammaproteobacteria bacterium
CTCGCTCAGCGCGCGGCCCATGGAGCGAGTGGCGGCGCCGCTGCGCAAGATGGGCGCCGACATCAGCACCGCGCCCGGCGGCGTTCCGCCCCTCGCCATCGGCGCGGCGCGCGGCCCATTGCGCGGCATGCGCCACGAGCTCGGCGTCGCCAGCGCGCAGGTGAAGTCGGCGCTGCTGCTGGCCGGGTTGTACGCCGATGCCGCGGTCACCGTCGCTGAACCCGCCGCCACCCGCGACCACACTGAAATTATGCTGCGCAATTTCGGCGCCGCCGTCACCACCGCTGGCGCCGCCGTCACCATCGCCCCGGGCGCCGGGTTGCGCGCCGCCGCGGTCACCGTCCCCGGCGACATGTCCTCGGCCGCTTTCTTCATTGCCGGCGCGGCCATCGCCGGCGAGCTCACGGTCAGCGGCGTCGGCATGAACCCCACGCGCACCGCCATCATTGATTTGATGCGCAAGATGGGCGCCGATGTCACCGTTTCCAGACCCGCATCCGCCGTTTCCGCCGCCGAGTCCACCGCCGATGTCACCGTCCGCCGCAGCGCCCTTGGCGGCATCGCCATCGGCGGTGCCGCCGTCACCACCGCGCTGGATGAGGTGCCGGCTCTCGCCATCGCCGCCGCCGCGGCCAGGGGGAAAACGGTGATTCGCGGCGCCGCCGAATTGCGGGTCAAGGAAAGCGACCGCATCGCCACCGTGGCCGCCGGCCTCAAGGCCCTCGGCGTCACAGTTGAGGAGCATGCGGACGGCATGACCATCACCGGCGTGGATGCCGCCGGCGGCGGGCGTTTCCCAGGCGGCGTGGTGCACAGCGGCGGCGACCACCGCATCGCCATGGCTTTCGCCATGGCCGCGTTGGCCGCGGCCGGGGAGGTCACCGTCACCGACTGCGGCAATGTGGCGACCTCGTTTCCCGGCTTCGCCGCCGCGGCCCGCGCGGCCGGATTGCGCATTGATGAGCGCGCCTGACAAGCCGCCGGTGGTGACGGTGGACGGCCCGGTGAGTTCGGGCAAGGGCACCGTCAGCCAGCGCGTCGCGTTGCAACTCGGCTGGCATTATTTGGACAGCGGCGCGCTGTACCGGGCGGTGGCATTGTTGGCCAGGCGCGCCGGGGTTGATGCCGGCGCCGGCCGGCGGCTGGCCGGGCTGATGGCGGATGCCGAGTTCATCTGCCAGGCCGACGATTCCAACTGGGCGCGCGTGACCTTGAACGGCGAGGACATCAGCGACGCCATCCGCGGCGAGGCGGTGTCGCTGGCGGCGGCGAGGTTGTCGGCGGTGCCGGCGGTGCGGCTTGCATTGCGCCGGGTGCAGGCCGCGCAGCGGCGGTGGCCGGGGCTGGTGGCCGACGGGCGCGACATGGGGACGGTGCTGTTCCCCGATGCGGTGGCGAAATTTTTCCTCACCGCCGACCCGCTGGTGCGCGCCGGGCGGCGGCACCGGCAGTTGATTGCAAAAGGCCACCGTGCTACCCTCGCCGACATCGTGCGCGACATTGAGGAGCGCGACGAGCAGGACCGCAACCGGCCCTTGTCACCCCTGGTGCCGGCCGGGGACGCCGTCACCATTGATTCATCCGGCCTCGGCATTGACCAGGTGGTGGCGATGGTGGCAGCGGCGGTGAAGTCCGCAATGGCGGCGACGGCGGTGGCAGGTTCACCCGTTGCCGGAACAGCAACCCCCAACCCGTTGAAAAACAAAAAATGAACCAACCAGCAACTGAGCCGGCGGCGCAGGCCGAGCCGGGATTCGCCGAACTTTTTGAACAGAGTCTGGACAATGCGGTGATGAAGACCGGCGAGGTCATCATGGCCGAGGTGGTGGAAAAAACCGGCGACTACATCACCGTCAACGCCGGCCTCAAGTCCGAGGCCGAAATTCCCATTGCCGAATTTAAGAACGACGAGGGCGAGGTGGAGACGCAGGTCGGCGACCGCGTGGAGGTGGCCATCGTCGCGCTGGAGGACGGCTCCGGCCAGACCCGCCTGTCGCGCGAGAGGGCCCACCGCGCGCGTACCTGGGCGAAACTGGAAAAAGCCCACGATGAACAGCGGCCGGTGAGCGGCGTGATTATCGGCAAGGTGAAGGGCGGCTTCACCGTCAGCATCGACAACATGCGCGCTTTTCTGCCCGGCTCGCTGCTGGATGTGCGGCCGGTCAAGGACGCCGAGGGGCTGGAGGGAACGCGCATGGATTTCAAACTCATCAAGCTGGACCGCGCGCGCAACAACCTGGTGGTGTCGCGGCGGGCGGTGATGGAGAACGAAATGTCCGCCGAGCGCAGCGCCATGCTGTCCAAACTGGAGGAGGGCCAGGCGGTGCGTGGCACGGTGAAGAACCTCACCGACTACGGCGCTTTCGTCAGCCTGGGCGGCATCGACGGCCTGCTGCACATCACCGACATGGCGTGGAAGCGCGTCAAGCACCCGTCGGAGGTGATTAGCGTGGGCCAGGAAATCGAAGTGAGGGTGCTCAAGTTCGACCGCGAGCGCAACCGCGTTTCCCTGGGCCTGAAGCAGATGGGCGAGGATCCGTGGAACGACCTCAAAGGCCGCTACCCGGAGGGCGCGCGCATCCAGGGCACCATCACCAACATCACCGACTACGGCGCTTTCGTGGAACTGGAGGATGGCGTGGAGGGGCTGGTGCATGTGTCGGAAATGGACTGGGGCCGGCGCAGCATCAACCCCCAGCGGATGGTGCAACTGGGCGACCGGGTGGACGTGATGGTGCTGGATGTGGACAACGAGCGGCGCCGCATCTCCCTCGGCATGAAACAGTGCAAGCCGAATCCGTGGGAGGAGTTCGCCGCCGCCCACAAAAAGGGCGACAAGGTCACCGGCACCATCAAATCCATCACCGACTTCGGCGTTTTTGTCGGTCTGGAGGGCAACATCGACGGCCTCATCCACATCAGCGATTTGTCCTGGGACAGCGACGGCGGCGATGTCATCCGCCAGTTTAAGAAGGGCGACCCGGTGGAGGTTGTGGTCGGCACCGTGGACCCCGCCGCCGAGCGCATCTCCCTGGGCTACAAGCAGGCCACCGAGGATCCGTATGTCACCTACGCCCAGGCGCACCCGAAAAATTCGGTGGTCAAGGGCAAGGTCAAGTCGCTGAGCACCGGCGGCAAGGGCGGCGGCAAGGCGGTAATTGCGCTGGACAAGCGGGTGGAGGGTTCGCTGCGATTTTCCGATTTATCCGAGCCGTGGGAGCCGCGCGACGGCACCGAGCCGCCGCTGGCCGTGGGCCAGGAGGTGGAGGCGAAAATCACCACCATGGACCGCAAAAACCGGCGCATTTTCCTCTCGGTCAAGGCCATGGAGGAAGACATGCGGCAGGAGGGAATGGAGGAATACTCGCGCAAGGTGGAGTCCGCGCCCGCCACTTTGGGCGACCGCTTTCGCAAATTAATCGGCCGCGGCTGACGGCCCCGCCGGCGGCGGCCGCAGTGCGGATGGCGGCATGATTAAGTCCCAACTCATCCAACTGTTGGCCGCCGAACACTCGCTGCCCGAGCGCGACGCTGAGGCCGCGGTGCGCGAAATGCTGGAGTGCATGAGCAAGGCGCTGGCCGGCGGCGGACGGCTGGAGGTGCGCGGCTTCGGCAGCATGAGTCTGCACTACCGCCTGCCGCGGCACGGGCGCAACCCGCGCACCGGCGAGAAAGTGTATATCGCCGGCAAGTACGTGCCGCACTTCAAACCCGGCAAAGAGTTGCGCGAAATCGCCAACCGCCGGCCGCCGGCCGGCGGTGATGGTGGCGGCGGTGAAAACGGTGATGCGTAAGATTATTCTCGGCGCGGTTTTTATGCTGGCGGTGTTTTTAGCCGTGACTTTCGCCGTGAAAAACCCGCAAACCATCACCATCGCCTGGTACGGCGGGGTCGGCTTCACCCAGCCGCTGGCGGTGGTGCTGGGCCTGACTCTGCTGCTTGGCGTCCTGCTCGGTTACGCGGCGGCGCTGTTGCGAAAGGTGAAAATGCAGCGCAAATTTCGCCGCCCCGACAAACCGCCGGAGGATGCGCCGGCCCAAATGCAGCCCTCCGCGGAGAGCCGTTCCCGGCAAGCGCTGAGTCATGATTAACGTTTGGTGGCTGCTGCTCCTGTCGCCGGCGGCCACCGCAAAGCCGTCCGCATCTGGCGGCGGGCTGAGAGGGGCAAGTCGCCCGGCTCATCGGCGAGGCCGCCAATCTGGTGGCAAATTCCCAGTAGATTATCAATAACGACAATAAGTTAGACGAGTATCTTCATAAAGCGGTGGAAAACCAAGGCCGCATCCGTGTTCGCAGGCGCGACACCGGCGGCGAGGGGAGCACCGTGGCCGAAGTCGCGGCGGACAGCATCTCGGCGCGGCACGGCATCCGCGCCGCCATCACCGAT
>RKSH01000036.1 GCA_007570945.1 Gammaproteobacteria bacterium
GGAATCGTGCGCTGCTCATAACTGCCGACGAAGAGGATGACCACCACTTCGTCAAAGGAGGTGATGAAAGCGAATAGCGCGCCGGAAATCACGCCGGGGAGGATGAGGGGGACGATGATTTTGAAGAAAGCGCGGGCCGGGGAGGCGCCGAGGGAAATGGCGGCGCGGGTGAGGGAATGGTCAAAGCCGACCAGGGTGGCGGTGACGGTGATGACGACAAAAGGCGTGCCGAGGGCGGCGTGGGCGAGGATGACGCCGATGAAAGTGCCCTGCAAATTGACCCGCGAATAGAAAAAGAACATGCCGCAGGCGGAGATAATCAGCGGGACAATCATGGGCGAGATGAGGATGGCCATGAGGGTGGTGCGCAGGGGGACATGGCGGCGGGACAGGCCCAGGGCGGCGAGGGTGCCGAGGACGGTGGCGAGGAGGGTGGAGAACAGGGCGATGATGAGGGAGTTGTTGACGGCGCCCTGCCAGTTGAGGTTGGTGAAAAAATCGCGGTACCA
Source organism: Gammaproteobacteria bacterium (assembly GCA_007570945.1). GTDB lineage: Bacteria > Pseudomonadota > Gammaproteobacteria > Arenicellales > Spongiicolonaceae > Spongiicolonus. Next base: position 510 of record RKSH01000036.1, read on the forward strand.
GCGGAGCGAGTAGCCGGCCGGGTCAAAGGAGAGCATCTCCTCGGTGAAAGTGAAGAACGGGACGCTGTTGAATGACAGCGGAATAATCACCACGATGGGGAAAATGAGAAAAAAGAACACCGCGCCGCAGATGATGCGGAAAGTGTAGTGCCAGAGGCGTTCCAGCGGGGTGGTGTAGGGGGGAAGTTTCATGGCTCAGCCGAGTTTCATGTTGTCGATGCCGACGATGCGGTCGTAGAGCAGGTACAGGGCGAGCACCAGGGCCAGCAACAGTACGCCGAGGGCGGCGGCGAGGCCCCAATTGAGGGACTGGGAAATGTGGTAGGCGATGAAGTTGCTGATGAAAGTGCCGGAACTGCCGCCCACCAGTGCCGGGGTAATGTAGTAGCCGATGGCGAGGATGAAAACCAAAATTCCGCCGGCGCCCATGCCGGGCACGGTGTTCGGCACGTAAATGCGCAGAAAGGCGAGTGCCGGATGGGCGCCGAGGGAGACCGCGGCGCGCATGTAACTGGGGGGTATGGTTTTCATGACGCTGTACAACGGCAGCACCATGAACGGCAACAGGATGTGGGTCATGGCGACCACCGTGCCGATGCGGTTGTGGATCATGGCGAGGCGGGAGTCATTGTCCAGAATGCCGACGGCGACCAGCAAGTCGTTAATCACGCCCTCCTGCTGCAGTAGCGCGACCCAGGAGGTGGTGCGCACCAAAAGTGAAGTCCAGAATGGCAGGAGCACCAAAATGATGAGCAGGTTGCTGGTGCGGGTCGGCAAAGTGGCGAGCAGGTAGGCGATGGGGTAGCCGAACAGCAGCGTCAGCAGGGTGATGAGCGCGCTCAGCCACAGGGTGCGGCCGAACAGGTTGAGGTAGATGCGGCGGTCTTCCTGCTGGCGGGCGATGCCCTCCACCGGGTCAAGACGCATGTCCACGGCGGCGAGAAAGTAGCCGCCGGTGTAGGGAGGGCTGAAAGTTTTAATGAGTTGCCAGGTTTGGATGTCGCCCCAGCGGCGGTCGATTTTAATCAGCGCCTCGCGGTAGGGGCCTTCTTTCAGCCGCAACACCCGGCGTGCTGATTTACGGAACAAACTGGACATGCCGGAGCGTTCATAGTTAAGCCGCTGGCCCAGGCGGTTAATGGTTTTGGCGCGGGCGCCGGCGCGAATGTCGGCAACGGCGGCGGCAAACACCGCCTCGCCCGGCAATTCGCCAATGACGTCGTCCCAGCCGGCCAAGAGCGGCACGGTGCGCGGCATCTGCTCGGCGACAATCTCATTGCTGACGCCGCGCAGCAGCATGTCGGCGATGGGAATGAGGAAAGTGATGAAAATGAACAGAAAAAGCGGCGCCACCAACAGCAACGATGCCGCCTTCTCGCGCCGCTGGGCGCGTGCCAGGCTGGTTTTCAGCGGCACGCCGTCGGCGGTGACCAGGGTGGAGTTCATGAACTAAGCGCGCTTGTAAGCCGTGACGAGAACCGCCGCCACGCACGAGAATGCGATTTTGGCGATGTTTTTCATTACAACCAAAATAAAAGCGGGAAGCCGAACAAGACGGCACGGGATTCATGCCCGTCTTGTCGTCTCGCCCGGCTCCCGCTTGGTTGCCGCCTACCGCGCCAGCCAGGCGTTGAACCGCTCGTCCATGTCGTCGCGGTTGTCGGCCCACCATTCATAGTTGAAAAGCAAAGTGTTTTTCGCGTTGTCCGGGTCGGTGGGCATGTGCGGCGCCATTTCAATGCCGAGGGTGGCGTGTTTGCCGACCAGCGGCGCCGAGGATTTGCGCGCCGGGCCGTAGGAGATGTATTGGGCCTGGTCGGCCAGCCGCTGGGTGTCGGTGGCGAAGCGCAGGAACTTGAGCACCTCTTCCTGGTGCGGGCCGTTGGACGGCACAATCCAGCCGTCCAGGTCAAAAACTTGCCAGTCCCAAAGCATTCCGATGGGCTGTTTCTCCTCCTCAATGGCGGAGAATAGGCGGCCGTTGTAGGCCGAGGCCATCACCACCTCGCCGTCCGCCAGCAACTGCGTCGGTTGCGCGCCTTTGGTCCACCACACCACCTGCTCCTTGATGGTGTCCAGCATGGCAAAGGCGCGCCGCACGCCGGCCGGGGTGTCCAGCACGTCGTAAACCTCGGACGGTTTGACGCCGTCGGCGATGAGCGCCCACTCCAGATTGTTAATTGGTTTCCGTTCCAGCGCGCGCTTGCCGGGGAAAGTGTGCGTGTTGAACACGTCTTTCACTTTCTTCGGCGCGCGCTTGAGCAGGTCGGTGCGGTAGCCGAAAGTGGTGGAATAGACGATTTGCGGGATGAAGCACGGCGACACGATAAGGTCGCCGAAGTCCTCGGACGCCGGCGTGCCGTCCGGCGCCGGCGCCAGCACCGTGTCGTGGTCGATCTCAAGCGCCAGACCCTCGTCGCACAGGCGGATGGCGTCGGAGCCGACCACATCCACCAGCGCCCAGGTCACGTTGCCGGCCTCGTTTTGCGCGCGCAGTTTGGCCACGCCCTCGGCGGCGGAGTCGTCGTTGAGAATTTTGATGTCGCCGTGCATGGCCATGTAGGGGTCATGGTAGGCGTTCTGCTGGCTGGCGGTATACGCGCCGCCCCAGGAAACCACCACCAAGTCCGCCGCCTGGGCGATGGCAACGCCGCCCATGGACAGCGCCAGCGCGCCGGCGGTTAAAGTGAGTTTGCGAAGTTTCATTTTTTTCTCCTCTTCTTTTTTGGGAGTGTGGGTTACGGTCGGCCAAAGCGGCCTTGTGCGCCTATTCCTACCACAAAATCCCCGTCGCCGCAAACCACGCCCCCACCCTCCCCGCCGCCGCGGGCAAAAAACCCCGAAAATCGCCCATGTAATTCCAATTAAAATTTCCTTGACATGCCCCCGTCGCGGTGGTATTTTCCCCCCGTCATCGGTGGGCCACGGCCTGCCACCGCCATCATTCAACCCTAGCAAACAGGAGAGAAGCCGAATGAAACACATTGCAACTATCGCCAGTATTCTGGCCGGCCTGGCGGTTGCCGGGGCGTTCACCGTCATGTCCACCGGCTGTTGCGCCGGCGGCAATTGCGCGGGCGCCAGGGCAGACGCCGCCACCACCGCCCCCGACGCCGCCCCCGCCGCTCCCGCCGAGGTGGTGACCCCGGCTCCCGAGGCCGAAACCACCGAGCCCGAAGCCGACACCATGGACGCCATGGACACCATGAGCGAAAGCGAAGAGTCCATGATGATGGAGGAGGCCGGAGTGCACTTCGTGCTGGGCGGTGAGTCGCTGTGGAGCATCGCCGCGCTGGAAGAGGTGTTTGCCGACCCGTTCATGTGGCCGCTGTTGCTGAAGAGCAACCTGGATCAAATCGAGGACGCCGATTTGATTTATCCCGGCCAGGAATTGACCGTGCCGGCCGGCGACAGCCCCAGCGATGTGGCTCTCGCCGTGGAGCACGCCAAGACTCGGGGCGCCTGGTTCATGGGGCTCATTGAAGCCACCGACCAGGAATACCTCAGGGCGGCCCTCCAGTAAGGCCCGCATCCCGCCGCCCGCCTGCGCCACTTGAGGCAGGCGGGCGGTTTTGCGCGTCCGCACAACGGCGCCGGCATGAAAGCGTTGCGCTTCCATATCACCGGCAGGGTGCAGGGCGTTGGCTTCCGCTGGTGGACCAAACAGCAGGCCGCCGCCCTCGGCCTCCGTGGTTGGGCGCGCAACCTCGCCGACGGCAGCGTGGAAGTCACCGCCGCCGGCTCCGCATCCGCCCTCAGCGAACTGCAGTCTCGCCTCCACCACGGCCCCGCCGCCGCCGCCGTCACCAAAGTCCACGCCGCCGAAACCACCCCGCCCGGCCCCGGC
>RKSH01000233.1 GCA_007570945.1 Gammaproteobacteria bacterium
CGCGGCCAACAGCGGTTTTTTGGCGGAGGTCATCGATTGGTTGCGGCGGGGGCGGCTTCACCGTCGGCGGCGTTTTAATCCTCGCCGCCATAAACCTTCACCTTCACCCCCGCCCTTGGCGCGAGGTAGCGGTTGGTGGGGGTGTAGCCGAGGCCGGGGAGCAGGGCGCCGTTGTCGGCCTCGGCGGTGCGCTGGCGGGTGATGCGGGAGACTTCGGATTCGGGGTCGTCAAAGTCGCCGAACAGGCGCGCTTTGGTCGGGCAGGTCAGGACGCAGGCCGGCTGGCGCTCCTCCTCGGGCAGGTTTTCGTCGTAGATGCGGTCGATGCACAGCGTGCATTTTTTCATGGTGCCGCTGGCCGGGTCCAACTCGCGCGCGCCATAGGGGCAGGCCCAGGCGCAGTAGTTGCAGCCCATGCACTTGTCCTGGTCCACCAGCACCACGCCGTCCTCGGGGCGCTTCCAGGTTGCGCCGGTGGGGCACACGCTGACGCAGTGCGCATCCTCGCAGTGCAGGCATGACATGGGGAAGTGCACGGTTTTGTTGTCCGGGTAGTCGCCCACCTCAAAGTTGCGGATGCGGTTGAACCACACGCCGCCGGGGTCGCGGCCGTAGGCGCGCAGGTCGGTGAGCGGGCCGGTGGTGCCGGAGGAGTTCCACTGCTTGCAGGCCACGGCGCAGGCGTTGCAGCCGACGCAGGTGTCGAGGTCAATGGTCAGGCCGAGCCGCATTTACTTGTGCCCCCGGGCCAGCAAATCGCGCCACGGGCGTTTGATGTTGACCGCGCCGTGGGTTTGGTAGCGCAAGTCGCCGTCGCCGCCGGCCATGCCGGGCAGTTTGCCGGCGGCGGGGAAGCGCGGCCACACGCCGTGCTCGCCGGGCGCGGCTTTGCGGATGCGCACGCGCAGGTCGTACCACGCCGCCTGGCCGGTGACCGGGTCGGAGTTGGAATAGGCCCGGCCGGCGCCGTCGCCGGGCAAAAGTTCGCTGATTAAATGGTTGAGCAAAAAGCCGTCCACCGCCTCGTTGGCGTCGGCGCTGAGACCGCCGGTGCCGGCCTGTTTGCCGATGGCGTTCCAGGTCCACACGGTGTCCGGCTGCACGCCTTCCATGTGTTTAACTTGCACGCGGATTTTTCCGTTGCGCGATTCCACCCACACCCATGACAGGTCGCCGATGCCGAGTTGCTCGGCGCGGCGGCGGTTCATGTAGAGGTGGTTCTGCGCAAGAATTTGCCGCAGCCACGGGTTCTGCCCGTCCCACGAGTGGTAGTGCATCATCGGCCGCTGGGTGATGGCGTGAAAGTCGCCGCCACCCTCGCCCTCACCGCCAACCGCCGGGTCCAGCGGCGCGTGGTAGAACGGCAGCGGGTCAAAATATTTTGCCAGCCGCGCGCGGTCGGCGGCGTTGTTCGGCTGCGGACCGGGGTACAACCCCCGCCCGGCGAGGCGGAATGTTTGCAGCGCCTCGGAGTACAGTTGAATGACGATGGGCGCGTTGTCGGTGGTGAGGCCGGCGTCCTTGGCGAAAGCGAGGTAGTCGCGGTTGGCGAAACGGTAAAAGCGCATGTGCGCCGGCAGCGGGTGGCGGAAAAAACATTCGTGTTCAATGTATCTCTCCCACTGCCCCGGGTTGGGCGCGCCGCGCAAATGCTGAGCGCCGTCCTCACCGCGCCAGCCGGCGAGAAAGCCGATGCCCGGGGATTTTTCATAACGCGTGATGAAGTCGCGATAGTCGCGGAATTTCGCGCCGCCCCCGGCGTCCACAAAGGCCGGCAGTTTAAGCCGCACCGCAAGTTCCAGCATCACCTCCTGCCACGGCCGCACATCACGGTCGGGCGCCAGCACCGGCGCGCGAATGGAATCGCACACCGCATCGGGTTCCGAGATGGGCCGGTCCAGCAGCGAGATGGCGTCGTGACGTTCCAGATAGGTGGTGTCGGGCAGCACCAGGTCGGCGAAGTTCACCATCTCCGAATGAAACGCATCGGCCACCGCCACGAAGGGAATTTTGTACGCGCCGGCCGCATCCTTTGCCACCAGCATCTGGCGCACCCGGCCGGTGTTCATGGTGGAGTTCCAGGACATGTTGGCCATGAACAACAGCAGCGTGTCCACCGGGTACGGGTCGCCGTTGACCGCGTTGGTGACGGCCATGTGCATCATGCCGTGGCTGGCCAGCGGCGCCTCCCACGAGTAGGCCTTGTCCAGCCGCAGCGGTTTGCCCTCGGCGTCCACCGCCAAATCCTCCGGCCGGGTGGGAAAGCCGAGGGGCGGACCGTCCAGCGGCCGGCCGGGGCGCGCGTTGCGGCCCGGTTTGACCGGCGGCGGCACCGGGCGCGGGTACGGCGCCTTGGCGCGGAAGCCGCCGGGGCAGTCCAGCGCGCCGAGCAGCGACTGCAGCAGGTGCAGCGCGCGGCAGGTCTGGAAGCCGTTGGTGTGCGCCGAGATGCCGCGCATGGCGTGCATGGAAACCGGCCGGCCGGTGAAGCTCCGGTGGCGGCGTCCGGCGGCGTCGGTCCATGGCGTGCGCACTTCAATGCCGTGGTTGAATGCAACCTCCGCCATCTCCAATGCCAACCGTTCAATGGTGGCGGCTTTGATGCCGCAAATTTTCGCGGCGCGCGCCGGGGCGTATTCCCCGGCGAGATAACGTTCCGAAATTAAATCAAACACCGGCCGCGCGCGCCGGCCGTCCACGGTGAAGGCGCCGCTTAAGGCGGCCTCGTCCACTTCGGTCCCGTGCGCGCCAATGGCAGCGTTGGTTTTTGCATTCCACGCCAGCGCCTGGCCGGCGGCGCCGCGCAGCAGCAAACCGTCACCGGCCTCGCCCGGCGTGTCCGCGACCAGGTGCGGCGCGTTGGTGTAGCGGCGCAAAAAATCACGGTCAAACAACCGGCGCGACAGCAGCACATGCACCATGGACAGCGCCAGCATGCCATCTGTGCCGGGGATAATGGGCACCCACTCATCGGCGATGGCCTGGTAGCCGGTGCGCACCGGGTTGATGGCGACGAACTTTGCGCCGCGCCGTTTGATTTTTTCCAGGCCGAGTTTAATCGGGTTGGAGGAATGGTCCTCGGCGACGCCCCACAGCATGAAATATTTGGTGCGCTCCCAGTCCGGCTCGCCGAACTCCCAGAATGAGTAGCCCATGGTGTACAGCCCGGCGGCGGCCATGTTCACCGAGCAGAAGCCGCCGTGCGCCGCCCAGTTCAACGTGCCGAACTGCTCGGCCCACAAGCCGGTGAAAGCCTGCATCTGGTCGCGGCCGGTGTAGAAGGCGAGTTTTTTCGGATCCTCACCGCGAATGCGCGCCAAACGTTCGGTCAACAAATTCAGCGCGGTCTCCCACGACACCTGTTCAAACTCCGCCGCGCCGCGCTCGGCGTTTTTTTTGCGCAGCAGCGGCGCGCGCAGTTTGGCCGGCGAGTTTTGCTTCATAATTCCGGCGTTGCCCTTGGCGCACAGCACGCCGCGGTTCACCGGATGGCGCGGGTTGCCCTGGATGAAGCGCACCTTGCCGTCCTCCAGCGTCACCTTGATGCCGCAGCGGCAGGCGCACATGTAGCAGGTGGTGTGGCGCGTCTGCTGGCGCCGGTGGTCTTCAAAATCGGGCAGTGCGCGGGCGGGGTTCATGACGTGGCGACGGGAACGGTTGAAGTTTACAACACCGCGCCGGCCGCCGCCCGGCTTTTGTTACACTCAGGGCGAGAAATGGCGACCAAAACATGGGAAAGATAACCACGCACGTGCTGGATACCGCCCACGGCCGCCCGGCGGCGGGGGTGGCGGTGGAGTTGTTTTTTTGCGGCGGCGAAATGGCGCTGCTGGCCGGCGCGGTGACCGACGCCGACGGCCGATGCCCGGCGCCGCTGGTGGACGGCGCGCCGCTGGAGGCGGGCGAATACCAGCTGGTGTTCCACGCCGGCGACTACTTCGCCGCATGCGGCCTCACCCTCGGCCGGCCGCCGTTCCTCGACCGGGTGACGGTGCGCTTCGGCGTCAGCGACCCCGCCGGCCATTACCACGTGCCGTTGCTGGTCGCGCCCCACGGCTACTCCACCTACCGCGGCAGTTGACATGGACGGTGCGGTGCGCTTTGTGCTGGGGCTGGATGCGCATGAGGCGCGCGGCCTGCCGCCCACCACCACGGTGCTCGCCTACCTGCGCGACCACTGCCGCCGGGTGGGCACCAAAGAAGGCTGCGCCGAGGGCGACTGCGGCGCGTGCACCGTGGTGCTCGGTGAAGTGGACGGTGACGGCGGCGCCATCCGCTACCGCGCGGTGAACTCGTGCATTCAATTCCTGCCGCAACTGCATGGCAAACAGTTAATCACCGTGGAGGACCTGCGCGGCGCCGACGGCGCGCTGCATCCGGTGCAGCAGGCGATGGTGGAGGAGCACGCATCACAGTGCGGCTTCTGCACGCCGGGGTTTGTGATGTCGCTGTTCGCCCTGCTTCATGACGCCGGCGCCGGCGGCCGCGCCGCCGTGGACGACGCCCTGGCCGGCAACCTGTGCCGCTGCACCGGCTACGCGCCCATCATCCGCGCCGCGCAAAAAATTCTGGCACGGCGCGGCGCCGACAAATTTGACGCCGCGCGCAAAACCACGGTCAAAAAATTACGCGCCGCAAACGACGGTGAAACGCCGACCATTCGCTGCAACGGCCAAAGTTACTTCGCGCCGCGCACCTTGCGCGGACTGCTGCAACTGCGCGCGCGCCATGCGGATGCGGTGTTGGTGGCCGGCGCCACCGACGCCGGATTGTGGGTGACCAAACAACTGCGCCGGTTTGGCGCGGTGCTCGATACCGGCCGGGTCGCCGAGTTGCGCCGGCTGCGCGAGCGCGATGGCGTCCTTGAAATCGGCGCGGCGGTGACCTACCGCGATGCCGCCGCCGCCCTCACCCGCCATTACCCCGCCCTGGGTGAACTCCTGCGCCGGCTGGGCTCGGTGCAGGTCAGAAACGCCGGCACCATCGGCGGCAACATCGCCAACGGCTCGCCCATCGGCGACATGCCGCCGCCGCTGATTGCCGCCGGCGGCCGGGTGGCGCTGCGCTCGGTGCGCGGCGCGCGCGAAATTGCGCTGGAGGATTTTTTCACGGGCTACGGCAGGCAGGACCTGCGCGCCGATGAGGTGTTGGAAAAAATTCTCCTGCCGCTGCCGCCGGCCGGCCTGCGTTTCAACGTGTACAAACTCTCCAAGCGTTTTGACCAGGACATTTCCATCGTTTGCGGCGCTTTTGCGCTGCGCCTGCAAAAAGAAAAAGTCGCCGCCATCCGCATCGCATATGGCGGCATGGCCGGCGTTCCCAAACGCGCCCGCCGCACCGAGCGGGCGCTGGCCGGCAAAACGTGGAACGAATCGACGGTGGCGGCGGCGGCCGCGGCGCTGGAACAAGAATACACGCCGCTCAGCGACCTGCGCGGCAGCGCGGCTTACCGCACTTTGGCGGCAAAAAATTTACTGCACAGGTTTTACTCCGATACCACCGGCGGCGACGTGGTCAACCTGGCGAGGCCCCTGCAATGACCGGCGCGCGCCCCGCCCTCACCACCGTCCACCAGCCGCTGCCCCACGACAGCGCGCGCCTGCACGTGACCGGCGAGGCGCGGTTCATCGACGACCTGCCCGAGCCGCGCGGCTTGCTGCACCTGGCGGTGGCGCGCAGCGGGCACGCCCATGCGCGCATGCGAAAGATTAACCTTGCCCCGGTGCGCGCCGCCGCCGGCGTGGTGCGCGTGTTGACCGCGGCCGACATCCCCGGCGCCAACGACATCAGCCCCAAAGGCCTGGGCGACGACCCGGTGTTTGCCGACGGCTTGGTGAGGTTTTACGGCCAGGCGCTGTTTGCGGTGGCGGCCGCCGACCGCGACTCGGCGCGGCGCGCGGCGCGGCTGGCCGAGGTGGACTACGAGCCGCTGCCGGCGGTGCTCAGCCTTGAGCAGGCGGTTGCGCGGGAGGAGTACGTGGCCCCGCCGCTGCTGCTGGAACGCGGCGATGCCGCGCGCGCCATCGCCCAAAGCGAGCACAAAATTAAGGGGCGCCTGTGCAGCGGCGGGCAGGACCATTTTTATCTGGAGGGCCAAATCGCCCTCGCCGTGCCCGGCGAAGACGGCGCCATGCTGGTCTGCAGTTCCACCCAGCACCCGGCCGAGGTGCAGCGCCTGGTGGCCCAGGCCCTGGGCCTCGCCGATGGCGCGGTGACGGTGGAGGTGCGGCGCATGGGCGGCGGCTTCGGCGGCAAGGAAACCCAGGCCGCGCAGTGGGCGGTGATTGCCGCGCTGGCCGCCCGCGCATGCAATGCGCCGGCCAAGTTGCGCCTCGACCGCGACGACGACATGGTGATGACCGGCAAGCGCCATCCTTTTGTCAGCGACTACGAGGCCGGCTTTGACGGCAACGGCCGGGTCCAGGGCCTCGCCCTCACCTTCACCGCCGACTGCGGTTTCTCCGCCGACCTGTCGGGGGCGGTGAACGACCGCGCCGTGCTGCACGCCGACAACGCCTACTATTTGGAAAACGTTTCCATCCGCTCGCTGCGCTGCCGCACCAACACCGTTTCCAACACCGCTTTCCGCGGCTTCGGCGCGCCGCAGGGAATGCTGGCGGTGGAGCGGGTGATGGAACACATCGCATCGCACCTCGGCCTGGACGCCCTCGCCGTACGCCGCAAAAATTTATACGGCATCCGCAAGCGCAACACCACGCCTTTCGGCATGACGGTCACCGACAACATCCTGCCGCGCATCATTTCCCGGCTTGCAACCACCGCCTCCTACAAAAAGCGGCGCGTCGCGGTCATCAATTTCAACCGCGCCCACACCGCGCGCAAGAAAGGCATCGCGCTGGCCCCGGTCAAGTTCGGCGTTGCGTTCACCACCTCTTTCATGAACCAGGGCGGCGCGCTGCTGCAGGTGTACACCGACGGCAGCGTGCACGTAAACCACGGCGGCGCCGAGATGGGCCAGGGCCTGTTCATCAAGGTCGCGCAGGTGGTGGCCGAGGAGTTGCAGGTGGACATCAGCCGCGTCCACCTCAGCGCCACGCGCACCGACAAGGTGCCCAACACCCCGGCCACCGCGGCCTCCTCCGGCGCCGACCTGAACTGCATGGCGGCGCTCATTGCCGCGCGCAAAATTAAACAACGTTTAACCGCGGTCGCCGCGCACAGTTGCGGCGTCGCCGAGTCGGCGGTGGCGTTTCACAACGGCGAGGTTGCGGCGGGAAAAACGCGGCTAAGTTTCGCCGCACTGGCGCGGCGCGCGTGGCTTGCGCGGGTGCCTTTGTCGGCGACCGGTTTTTACCGCACGCCGAAAATCCACTGGGACGCAAAACAAAAACGCGGGCGGCCGTTTTTGTATTTCGCCTACGGCGCGGCGGTGGCGGAGGTGGTGGTGGACACCCGGAGCGGCGAGTCCAAAGTGGAGCGCGTGGACCTCCTGCACGACGCCGGCCGCTCGCTGAACCCGGCGGTGGACCGCGGGCAAATCGAAGGCGGCTTCGTTCAGGGCATGGGCTGGCTGACCACCGAGGAGTTGTGGTGGGACGCCGCCGGCCGCCTCCAAACCCACGCGCCGTCCACCTACAAAATCCCGGCCTGCGCCGACCTGCCGGCCGATTTTCGCGTGGAAATTTTCGCCGCCGGCCGCAACCGTGAGCCGACCGTGCACCGCTCCAAGGCGGTGGGCGAGCCGCCGCTGATGCTGGCGATTGCGGTGTTCAACGCGCTGGCGCAGGCCGCGGCCGCCGCGCATGGCAAACATGCGCCGCCCGCCGTGGACGCGCCGGCGACGCCGGAGCGGCTGCTGCTGGCGATGCAAAAAACGGCGGCGGCATGACCTGGGGGCGGTGGCCGGCGCGGGTGCGGGAGCGGCTGGCGCGCGGCGAAAACGTGGCGGTGGTCACGGTGCTGAACATCGCCGGCTCGGCGCCGCGCAGCGCCGGGGCGCGCATGATTGTGGGCGCAGACTCGGCGGACGGCACCATCGGCGGCGGCAATCTTGAATTTGCGGCGGCCGCCCTGGCGCGGCAACTGCTGGCCGATGTTGAGCACGGCCGCCAGCAACGGGAACATTACGGCCTGGGGCCTTGGCTTATGCAATGCTGCGGCGGCGCGGTGGATTTGATGGTGGAAACCTTCACCACCGCGCCGGCCTGGTTGCAGGCGGCGGTGGACGCGCCGCAGGATTCGCTGCTGCTTGGCGAGTTGCGCGGCGACGGGGAAAAGAAAACGGTGTTTGCAGCCGGCGCGCCGCCAATCGAACTCAGCGCCGAGGATTACCGCGGCCTGCCGAAAATATTGCGGCGCGGCGGCGGCGATTATTTTCTCGAGCATCTGGCGCCGCGGCAGACGCCGCTGTGGCTGTTCGGCGCCGGGCATGTGGGCAAGGCGGTGGTGAACGCGCTGGCGCCGCTGCCGTTCACCATCACTTGGCTGGACAGCCGCGCCGGCATGTTTCCGCATGCGCTGCCGTCCACCGTCACCAAACTTTGCACCGGGGATTTGCCGGCGGCGGCAAAAAAAATTCCACCCGATGCATTCGCGCTGGTGATGACCCACAGCCATCCGCTGGACGAGGACATCTGCGCGCAACTGTTGCAGGGCAAGACCGCGTGGCTTGGCCTAATCGGCTCGCGCACCAAGCAGCGCCGCTTTGCAAGCCGCCTGAAAAAACGCGGCATTCCCGAAAGCAAAGTGCAGAGCCTCACCTGCCCCATCGGCCTCCCCGGCATCAGCGACAAAACCCCGGCCGCCATCGCCCTGTCGGTGGCGGCGCAACTGCTGATGGAGCGGGAAAAGTCGGCGGGCGCGGTTGCCGATGGCGCGGAAAAATTCACCCGCGCGGCGCGCTGAGAAAAATTTGCACATTCACCCGCAAACCTTGGGGAAAAACGGCGCGCAACTTAACAGGGAAGAACATTTTTCCACAAAACTTTTAAGGTATGAAGAAAAATCAATTGACAGACTTGCCTCCCGCCGCACAATGAAAAAATGAACGCCAAAAAACTTTGTCTCGCGCTCGGCGTTTTTCTTCTTCCGCTTCACGCCGGCGCCGCCGCCGGGGAGGAAGTCAACGTGTACTCCCACCGCCAGCCTTTTCTGGTGCAGCCGCTGTTTGACGTGTTCACCGAACAAACCGGCGTCAAGGTCAACACCGTATTCGCCCGGAAAGGCCTGGTGGAACGCCTCAAGCGGGAGGGCGCCAACAGCCCGGCCGATGTGATTCTCACGGTGGACATCAGCCGCCTGGCCGAATCGGCCGAGGCCGGGGTGACGCAGGCGGTGCGCTCGCGGAAGTTGCGCCGCAACATTCCCCGGGCCTACCGCGACCCGCGCCGCCACTGGTTCGGCCTCACCACCCGCGGCCGCATCATCGCCGCCTCCAAAGAGCGCGTGCAGCCCGGGGAAATCACCCGCTACGAAGATCTCGCGCTGCCGAAATGGCGCGGGCGGGTGTGCACGCGCTCCGGCAAGCACATTTACATGGTCGCCCTCACCGCATCAATCACCGCCCACCACGGCCGCGACGGCGCGCGCCAATGGCTGGCCGGATTAAAAAACAACCTGGCGCGCAAACCCCAGGGCAACGACCGCGCGCAGGTCAAGGCAATCCGCGACGGCGTGTGCGATGTGGCGGTGATTAACACCTACTACATGGGCAAGATGCTCAGCGACCCCAGGCAGGTTTCCTGGGCCGAGTCGGTGTTCATGATTTTCCCCAACCAGGACGGCCGCGGCGTTCATGTTAATGTGAGCGGCATGGCCATGACCCGTTCCGCCCCCAACCGCGCCAACGCGCTGCGCCTGATGGAGTTTTTGTCCGGCGCCGTGGCGCAGCAGATTTACGCCGAGCAAAACCACGAATACCCGGTCAAGAAATCCACCCCGCTGTCCGGCCTGGTCTCATCCTGGGGCGAGTTTAAGTCCGACGAACTGGCGCTGGCGCGCATCGCCGAATTGCGCGGCGAGGCCTCCAAACTTGCCGACGAGGTTGGCTACGACAATTAAATCCCTGCTGCGCCGCGCCGCGCCCGGGTTCACTGGCGGCGCCGGCCCGGCCCCGGCCGCCAGCCGCCGCCTGTGGTGGTGGACTCTGCTGGCGTTGCTGTGCCTGCCGGTGCTGGCGCCGGTACTTTCGGTGGTGCTGCTGTCGTTTTTTCCCGACGGTGAGGACGGCATCTGGCATCACCTGTACTCCACCGTCCTCGGCGGCTACATCTTCAACACCGTCGCGCTCATGGCCGGCGTCGGCGTGGGCGTGTTCTGCATCGGCGCCGGCACCGCCTGGCTGGTGACCATGTATTCCTTCCCCGGCCGCGCCGTGTTTGAGTGGTGCCTGCTGCTGCCGCTGGCGGTGCCGGCCTACCTGATGGCCTACTGCTTCACCGACCTGCTGGAATTTTCCGGGCCGGTGCAGGTTTTTCTGCGCGGCATTTTCGGCTGGAGCAGCGCGCGCGACTACTGGTTTCCCGACATCCGCACCCTGCCCGGCGCGGTGGCGGTGATGAGTCTGGTGTTGTACCCATATGTTTACCTGATGGCGCGGCTGGGTTTTCTGGAGTTGTCGTCCAACTTGCTGGAGTCGGCGCGCACCCTCGGCTACGGCGCGGCCGGGGCCTTTTACAAAGTCGCCCTGCCGCTGGCGCGCCCGGCCATCGCCGTGGGCATCGCGCTGGTGTGCATGGAGACGCTCAACGACTACGGCACCGTGGACCACTTCGCCGTCGCCACCCTGTCGCGCGGGGTGTTTGATGTGTGGCTCAACATGGGCAGCCTGGGCGGCGCGGCACAATTGTCATCGGCCATGTTGGTGTTCGCCGTTCTGTTGGTGGCGGTGGAAAGAGCCGCCCGCCGCCGCCGCCGCTACGACCAGGACCACCACCGCTTCAAGCCCCTCACCCGCCAGCCCCTGCGCGGCGGCCGCGCCTTTCTCGCCACCGCCGCCTGCGCGCTGCCGGTGGCGGCCGGTTTTGTCCTGCCCGGCGCGCTGCTTTTGCATTACGCCGTCGGCTACTGGGATTCGTCGCGCGCCGGCCGGTTTCTGGAATTCGCCGCCAACAGCATCCTCCTGTCCACCCTCGCCGCCCTCACCGCCGTTTTGTTCGCGCTGTTCATCGCCTACGCCCGCCGCCTGTGCCGCAACCCCACCAGCAACGCCTTGGCCAGCCTCACCGCCGGCGGCTACGCGCTGCCCGGCGCCATGTTGGCCATCGGCGTCCTCATTCCGCTGTCGTGGCTCGACAACCGCGTGGACGCCTGGGCCGAGGCCAACCTCGGCATCGACACCGGCCTCCTGCTGAGCGGCACCCTGGCCGCGCTGGTGCTGGCTTTCGTCGCGCGGTTTTTGGCCGTGGCCTCAGGCGCCGTGGAGGCCAGTTTGACCCGCATCACGCCCAACATGGAGCACGCCGCCCGCTCCATGGGCTACCCGCCGCTCAAGGTGCTGCGCAAGTTTCACCTGCCGGCCATTCGCGGCGGGCTGTGGGCCGGGCTGCTGCTGGTTTTTGTGGACGGCATGAAAGAGTTGCCCATGACCCTCCTGCTGCGCCCGTTTAACTTTGAGACTCTGTCCACTTTCGTCTACCAATACGCATCCAGCGAACTGCTGGAGGAATGCGCCGCCGGCGGCCTTTTAATCCTCGCCGCCGGCCTG
Source organism: Gammaproteobacteria bacterium (assembly GCA_007570945.1). Taxonomy (GTDB): domain Bacteria; phylum Pseudomonadota; class Gammaproteobacteria; order Arenicellales; family Spongiicolonaceae; genus Spongiicolonus. The sequence goes on from RKSH01000233.1 coordinate 11,666, forward strand.
ATTCCCGTCATTCTGCTGAGCCGCGCCCTCACCACCGGCGCCCGCGGCGGCCGGCGGGTGGCGCGGGAGCCGGTGGTGGTGGAATATATTTGACCGCCGCCATGTGCTACACTCCCCGCCAACATCAACCTGCGCCCTCGGAGGCCTCTGTCATGAAAACCCCGCAATTCCCGCAATCCCTGCGCGCTTGCGCTCGTCGCGTTTGCGCCATCATCGCCAACCCTACCTTCATCGCCAACCCCACCCTCACCGGCGCCCGCGTCCTCGGCGGCGTGCGCGCCTTTATCGCCAACCTCACCGCCCACCCGGCCCATGCCATGCACACCA
>RKSH01000126.1 GCA_007570945.1 Gammaproteobacteria bacterium
CGCCGCCCAAGTTCCCCCGCCACCTGCGACGACAAGCCCATGGCCAGGCCGCTGGAACCGGTGAGGTGGTGGTAGAGCGGTTCGTTCATGTGACAAATGTAAACATGTGATGTTTGGATTGTCAAGTTTTGATTTGGATGGTTGTTAAATCGGCGGTTTTACAGAGGCGGGCAGGCCAGCCACCGCGCAACACGGTCCGAGGGCAAAGCCCCGCCATGCGTTTGAACCGCGCTGTTGCCGGACTTGCGTTTGTATGGCAAAATTGAATTCGATGTTGCGCTGATTTTCCAAGCCGGGCATATCAAACCATGCCCGGCCCCGTATTTTTCTTTCCATCCATCCCAACACCCGCCGCGCCCGCCCCGGAGAAACCCATGATGAATCCCGGCCCTGTTTTGTATGAAGTGAGCGACCGCGTCGCCACCATCACCCTCAACCGGCCCGAACGCTTCAACGCCATCGACGAAGCCATGCCGGACGCCATCGCCGCCGCTTTTGAACGCGCCAGCGGCGACGACGCGGCGCATGTCATCGTGCTGACCGGCGCCGGGCGCGGTTTTTGCGGCGGCTATGACCTCAATGTTTACGCCGAGCAATCCGGCGCCAACCCGGCGGTGCAGGACATGCCGTGGGACGCCATGGCGGATTATAAATTCATGAGCCGCTGCACGCAGAAGTTGATGTCCATCTGGCGCTGTCCCAAACCGGTGATTGCGCGGGTGCATGGTGACGCCGTCGCCGGCGGCAGCGACATCGCCTTGTGCGGCGACATCATCGTGATGAACGAGGACGCCCGCATCGGCTACCCGCCGGCGCGCGTCTGGGGCTGTCCGAGTACCGCCATGTGGGTGTACCGGCTGGGCGCGGAAAAGGCCAAGCGGATGCTGTTCACCGGCGATTTAATTTCCGGCCGGCGCGCCCAGGAGATGGGGCTGGTCTACCGCTCAGTGCCCCTCGCCGAGTTGGACGGCGCGGTTAAACGGTTGACCGACCGCATCAAGGGCGTGCCGAAAAACCAATTGATGATGATGAAAATGATGGTCAACCAAACCGTGGAACACATGGGCCTCACCGCCGCCCAGACTCTGGCCACGCTTTTTGACGGCATGGCGCGCCACAGCCCGGAAGGCCTCCACTTCAAACAGCGCGCCGAACAAGTCGGTTTCAAACAGGCGGTGGTCGAGCGCGACTCCGGCGCGCCCATTGCCGGCGGCAAAAAATAACGGTCGCGCGCCGTCCACAGGCGGCGCCGCTATTGCAAGCGGCAATGGAACTTTTCACCGGTCATTACCACCTTGCAGGCCTGGCCAGCGCGCTTTTCATGGTCTTGTCGCTGAGCGGTTTGATTCTGCAGGTGTGCTTTATCTGGCAAAGAAAAAAGCAGCGCGCCGCCGGCCGGCTGGCCGGGGAACTTCCCACCAGCGCCCTCAGCATGAACCGCTTCGCCGCCTCCTACTTGGGTTTTTATGCGCTGCTGGTTTACGGCTTGTGTCTGCAGCCGTTGAACCACTACCTGGTATGGCCGCGCGTCCTGGCGGAGATGCTTTTGTTGGCGGTTTTTTATGCGCTGTGGCTGGACCGCCGGGGATTGGCGCCGGCCATGGTGTTTGCCGCCGGCGTCGCCTTGCTGTTGGTTGCCGCCGCCCTGCCGGCCATGAGTGCCGCCGCATTGCTGCGCAGTGCCGCCGTGGCCCAGGCCTTGGTCGTCCTGTCCGCGCTGGTTTTTTTGCAGGGCGCGGTCCACCAGGTGGTTAAAATTCGCCGTGAATGCCGCACCGGCGGCTTGTCGCTGCGCATGCACCAGTTGAGCGCTCTTAAAGACACGTCCCTGGTGCTGTTCGGCGCCGCCATGGGATTCGACCGGGGCTGGCCGTTGCTGTTGATTGGCGGCGTCAGTCTGGCCATGCAGGTGGTCACCATGGGGCATTTCCACTGGGCGCGAACCTCGCCGGTGGCCCGCCGCCGGCGCGCCGCATGCCGGCGGTGAGGCCGTCACCGCCGCGGCGGCGCGGCCCCGCGGTCAAAGATGCGCCGCGCAAGCCAAGGGAAAAAACCGTCCGGCGTTTCCGGCGGCGCCACCGGCTCGGCGGCGACGGCGACCGGGCCGGCGGCGGTGGCCCTGGCCAGGGCGAAATTGAAAACATATGTTTCCAACATGCCCATGCGCAGGTCGGAAAAAATAATTCGGCCGCCGGCGCGCCACACTTTGTAAAAACCGCGGCTGAACCACCGCAGGCGCGCGAAAGCCTCACCGCCGGCGCCGCCGAGCAAACTGTCGTCGCTGGCGTGGCGGGTGAAACGAATCTCCCCGGCGCCGTCCAGCAGCGAATAAAACCCCTCGCGGTAACCGCCGTCCTCCATCACCAGCACGCGCCACAGCGCGATGTTGAACGGCGCCGGCGTGGTCAGCGTTTTTGTCGCGGCGATGTTTTGCGCGGCGATGTTGCGCTCGGCGGCGGCGTCCACCTGCGCCTTCACCGCCAATGCGGCGATTAAATAAACCGCGCTGAGGGTGAGGCCGGCAAGATTCCAGCGGCGGCGGTTGCGCAAAAAAACCGCGCACAACACGCCGGCGGCCAGCGGCACGGTGTAAAACGGGTCGATGATAAACACCGCCGACCACGCCACCGGCAGGTCGCTGAATGGCAGAAAAATTTGCGTGCCGTAGACGGTGAAACAGTCCAGCAGTATGTGGGTCAGCAGCGCGAGCAGGACCAGCAGCAGCCATCGGTGACGCCGCGCGCGTTCCTGCGGGTGAATTTTAATGACCAGCCACGCCAGCAGAGGCGCCAGCAAACACAGGACAAGCAGCGAATGGCTGTAACCGCGGTGCCAGGTGAATGCCGCCACCGCATCGGCAAACGGGTACAGCGTATCCAGGTCCGGCAGCGTCCCGCACACCGCCCCCCAGGCCGCCGCCTTGCGCCCGGCGCGCCTTCCCAACACCGCCTCGCCCACCGCCGCGCCGAGAGTGAGTTGGGTCAGCGAGTCCACTGCACCGTTGTTGACTGTGGCTTCACCATTTCCAGAGTCGCCGTCACCGCTTCCGCGGTCGCGTTCACCGTTTCTGGAGTCGCAACCACCGTTCCCGCGCCCGCATCAACGAAAAAACGCCTTGCGGTAGTGCCGCAACTCGGCGATGGATTCACGGATGTCGTCCAGCGCGCGGTGGGTGTTGCTCTTGGCGAACTCCGGGCAGTCGTCCTCATACCAGCGCTGCGCCAGTTCCTTGATGCTGCTGACGTCGAGGTTGCGGTAGTGGAGGTGGTCGATGATTTTTGGCATGAACTTGTGCAGGAAGCGGCGGTCCTGGCACACCGTGTTGCCGCACAGCGGCGACTTGCGGTGCGGCACAAATTCGCGGATGAAGTCCAGCGTTTGCGCCTCGGCCTCGGCCTCGTTGATTTCGGAACAGCGCACGCGCTCAATGAGTCCGCTGCGGCTGTGGGTGTCGCGGTTCCATTCGTCCATGTCGGCGATGGCCGCCTCGGACTGCGCAATCACCAGGCACGGGCCCTCGGCAATAATTTCCAATTGGTCGTCGGTGACCAGCGTGGCGATTTCAATAATCCGGTCGCGCCGAGGGTCAAGGCCGGTCATCTCCAGGTCAATCCACACCAACGTCGCGGGGGCTTTTTTGTGGGTCATCAGGAGTCGCCGGTACGTGCTACACTTTGGCACCGCCACTATAACAGTTCACGCCGTGGATGCACTGAAAAATCAACGTTGCCGCCCGTGCCGCGGCGAAGACGCGCCCCTCGGCGAAGCCGCCGCGCGCAAACTGCTCGCCCAAGTGCCGCAGTGGAGCATGGAAAAAGACGCCGCCGCCATCGCCCGCGCCTTCACCTTTAAAAATTACCTGCGCACCATGGCTTTCGCCAACGCCGTCGCCTACATCGCGCAGCAGGAGGACCACCACCCGCAAATGACCCTCACCTACCGCGCCTGTGAAGTGCGGTGGACCACCCACGCCGTCGGCGGCCTGTCCGAAAACGATTTCATCTGCGCCGCAAAAGTGGACGCGCTGCTGGGCTGAACATGTGCAACCGCCGGCTGTTTAATCGCCTTGTGGTTCGGCACATGCGGCAACTGCCGGGGCGGGCTTGGGTTATACTGCGCCGGCGAGACAGTCCATGCAGAAACCATCACCCTCACCCATGCGCGGTCGCGTCAAGAACAAGAATCTGAACAGGGCCAAAGCGGCCAAGAAAGACGAGTTCTACACGCAATTGGCCGACATCGAGCGCGAGTTGCTACATTACAAAAGCCACTTCCGCGGCAAGACGGT
>RKSH01000221.1 GCA_007570945.1 Gammaproteobacteria bacterium
ACGAACTGGCGAAAGGTGACCATCACCGACACCGGGTTGCCCGGCAGGCCGAAGAACAGCGCGCCGCCGATTTCACCGAATGACAGCGGCCGCCCCGGTTTCATGGCGATTTTCCAGAAGTGCACACGGCCCATCTCGCCCAGCATGCGGCGCACATAATCGGCATCGCCAACCGAGGCGCCGCCGGTGGCGATGACGGCGTCGGCGTTGGCCGCGGCATCGCCGAGGGCGCGGCCGGTGGCGGCGGGGTCGTCGCGCACGATGCCGAAGTCCGCCGCCTCCACGGCCAACTCTTGCAGCATGGCGCCAAGGGTGTGGCGGTTGCTGTCGTGCAACTCGCCGGCGGCGAGAGGCTGGTCCACGGCGCGCAACTCGTCGCCGGTGGAGAAAAACGCGACGCGCGGTTTGCGCGCCACGCGCACGGCGGCGGCGCCGGCGGCGGCCAAAACGCCGAGGGCGGCGGCGTCGATGCAATCGCCGGCGCTGAGAATGGTGTCGCCGACGTTGAAATCGCCGCCCACCTCGCGCACGAATTGATTCTTGCGCTGGCCGGCGCTGATGGTGGCGGTGGCGGCGCCAACGTCGACGGTGACGGTTTCCTGCATGACCACGGTGTCGGCGCCGGCCGGCAGCGGGGCGCCGGTCATGATGCGCGCGCATTGGCCGCGTTGCAAAACGCCGGTGAACGGATGGCCGGCGGCGGCGGCGCCTTTGATGCGCAGTGTACAAGCGCCGTCAGTCGGCAGGTCCAAAGCGTTGACCGCATAGCCGTCCATGGCCGCGTTGCGCGAGTTGGGCACCGGCGCGGCGGCGGTGATGTCGGCGGCGGCGACGCGATTGCGGGCATGGGTGAGCGCGACGGTCTCGGCGCCGGTGACGGCCTTGACCGCGGCGCGCATGCGCCGCAGCGCCTCCTCGGCCGGCAGCGAGCCGGGGTCAAAGTCGCAACCGGCGCGCTCAGCCATGGCGCGTCCACCGGCCGGAGCGGCCGCCGCGTTTTTCCACCAGCGCGATGCCGTCCATCACCATGCCGCGGTCGGCCGACTTGCACATGTCGTAAACCGTCAGCAGCGCCACCTGCACCGCGGCCAGCGCCTCCATCTCGACGCCGGTGCGCTCGCGGGTGGTGACGCTGGCGGTGCAGCGCAGCGCGGATTCTTCAACCAGCGGCGCGAAGTCAACGGTGACGCCGGTGAGCGCGATGGGGTGGCACAGCGGCACCAGTTCGGCGGCGCGCTTGGCCGCCATCACCGCCGCCACCCGCGCCACGCCGAGCACGTCGCCCTTGGCGTGCACGCCGTCCACGATTCCGCGCAACGTGGCCGGCGCCATGCGAATGAGGCCCTCGGCCCGCGCCAGCCGCGCCGTCACCTTCTTGTCCGCGACGTCCACCATGCGCGCCGCGCCATCGCGGCCGAGGTGGGGGAAAGAGTCGTTCATGCGGCGACTGTAGCACTTTCGCCACCGCCGCCGGCCGCCGCCGGGTGCTACACTGCGGCCATGGACGACGAGCAACTCCTGCGCTACAGCCGCCAAATCATGCTGCCGGAAGTGGACGCCGCGGGACAGCAACGGCTGACCGAGTCGCGGGCGCTGGTGGTGGGGCTTGGCGGGCTGGGCTCGCCGGCGGCGATGTACCTGGCGGCGGCCGGAGTCGGGCATCTGGCGCTGAGCGATCCGGACAAGGTGGACCTGTCCAACCTGCAGCGGCAGATTATTCATGGCACCCGCGCCATCGGCTGCCCGAAGACCGAATCTGCAATTCACACGTTGCAGTCGCTGAACCCGATGGTGAAGGTGGAGGGCCTGGCCCGGGTGCTGGAGGCCGCAGAACTGGAGGCGCAGGTGGCGGCGGCCGATGTGGCGCTGGATTGCAGCGACAACTTTGCCGCGCGCTTTGCGCTGAACCGCGCCTGCATACAACAGCGGACGCCGTGGCTGTCGGCGGCGGCGATTCGCATGGAGGGACAGGTGATTGCGTTTGACCCGCGCCGCGACGACTCGCCGTGCTACCGCTGCCTGTATCCGGACGATACCGAACTGGCCGAGCGCTGCAGCGACACCGGCATCCTCGGCTCGGTGGTGGGAATCTTCGGCGCCATTCAGGCCACCGAGGCGGTGAAGATTCTGCTTGACATCGGCCGGCCGCTGGTGGGAAAACTGTTGACGCTGGACGCGCGCACCATGGAGTGGCTGGCCATTCAGGTGCCGCGCCAAAAAAACTGCCCGCACTGCGGCGGCAAAACAAAAACCAAGTCCAAAACCAAAAGCAAAGAGGAAAACCCCTAATGGCCGAAACCCCCTCAACCATGCTCGCCCTCGGCACCCGCGCGCCGGGCTTTCGCCTGCCGAACCGCAACCCGGACGTGGGCGGCGCGGTGGTCACACTGGAAGATTATGCCGGCGCGCCGGCGCTGTTGGTGGCGTTTATCTGCAACCACTGCCCATATGTGGTGCACCTGCGCGATGCGCTGTGCGATTTTGCGCGCGAATTTGCGGCGCAAGGGCTGGCCACGGTGGCGGTGTCGGCCAACGACGCCGGGCGTTACCCGGACGACGCGCCGGAAAAAATGACCGCGCATGCGAAACGCTATAAATTTCCCTTCGCGTATTTGTATGACGCCGGGCAGGACACCGCCAAGGCCTACCGCGCCGCATGCACGCCGGATTTTTTTCTGTTTGACGGCGGGGGCGCGTTGGTTTACCGCGGGCGTTTTGACGGCAGCTCGCCGGGCAACAACGTCGCGCTGAGCGGCGGCGACCTGCGCGCCGCGGTTGAGGCAACCTTGGCCGGGCGCAAGCCGGCGGCGGAGCAGTTGCCGAGTCTGGGCTGCAGTATTAAATGGAAAGCGGGCAACGAGCCGGATTATTTCTAAGCGCCGCCCTCACCCTCACCCTCCAGATAAAACCTGCGGCGCACCTCCATCCGCGCATCGAACTCATACACCAGCGGCCGGCCGGTGGGGATTTCCAGCGTCATGATGTCGGTGTCGGAAATGCCGTCCAGATGCTTGACCAGCGCGCGCAAACTGTTGCCGTGCGCGGAGACGATGATGCGGCGGCCGGCGGCGGCGCCGGGTTTAATTTCCCTCTCCCAGCATGGAATGACGCGGGCGATGGTGTCGGCCAGGGACTCGCCGCCGGGCAATTTTTCCAGTTCGGCGTAGCGCGGGTCGCGGCTTGGATGCAACGGGTCGGCGGCGTCCAAGAGCGGCGGCCGGACGGCAAAACTGCGCCGCCACATGCGCACCTGCGCGGCGCCGTGGCGCTCGGCGGTTTCGGCCTTGTCCAAACCCTGCAGCGCGCCGTAGTGGCGCTCGTTCAGCGCGATGCGCTTGTGCACCGGCAGCCACAAACAATCCATCTCGTCCAGAATTAACCACAATGTGCGAATGGCGCGTTTCAACACCGAAGTGAACGCGAGGTCAAAAACATAACCGCCGCGCCGCAGCATTTCCCCGGCGCGGCGCGCCTCGGCGATGCCGCCCGGCGACAGATCCACATCCACCCAGCCGGTGAAACGGTTGGCGAGGTTCCATTCACTCTGGCCGTGGCGGACCAGAACCAAGGTGCGGGTTTGCGAAGTCATATGTCGACGATAACAGTTTTCACGGGCTAGCCGGTGTTGCGCAGGCCGTTGGCGATGGCGTTGATGGTGCGCAGCAGCGCGTCGGTCCACACGCCGCCGTCTTCACCGCGCGCGCGCGGCAGCAGCGCGACTTGAATGTGGTTCATGGGGTCAATATACGGGTCGCGGCGGGCCAGGGCCACGGCCAGGCGCGGGTTGTCGGGCAGCAAATCCTCGCTTTGCATGATGCGCCGCATGATGTCGCAGGTGCGCTCGTACTCGCCGCGAATTTGCGCGAACACCCGGTCGCGGATGCGCGGGTCGTCGCATAACTTTGCGTACTCGCCGGCGATTTCCATGGACGACTTGGCCAGCGTCATCCGCGTGTTGCTCAAGAGCGCGGCGAAGTACGGCCACTCGCGGTTCATGCGGCGCAAAATTTCCAAGCCGTCACCGCGGTTCTCACGCATGAATTTTTCCAGCGCATAGCCAACGCCGAACCACGCCGGCAAAGCGCACCGCGACTGCGCCCAGCCGAACACCCAGGGAATGGCGCGAATGGAAAACCGCGACAAGTCGCCGGCCTCGCGGTGGGTGGGGCGCGAGCCGATGTTGAGTTTGCCGAGGTCGCGCACCGGCGTGGTTTGGTAGAAATACGCCACCAGGTCCTCGCTGTCATCGGCCGCCGCGCGCCAGGCGCCCTCACCGTCGCGCGCCAGTTGCGCCATCACCCTCGCATGCGCCGGGGCGCCGCCATCGGCGCGCAGGCGGCCGCAACTTGCCTTCATCAAGCCGCTGATGCCGGCGGTCATCTCAAACACCGCGGTTTCCGGGTGCAGGTACTTAAATGAGAGCACCTCGCCCTGCTCGGTGAACTTAATGCGGCCGCGCACCGTGCCCGGCGGCTGGGCGAGAATTGAGTCGTGGGTGGGGCCGCCGCCGCGGCTCACCGTGCCGCCGCGGCCGTGGAACAGGCGGCAGGCGATGCCGAAGCGGTCGGCGATGTCGCGCACCCGCTGCTGCGCGCGGTACAGCGCCCACGACGAGGCGAGGATGCCGCCGTCCTTGCACGAGTCGGAATAGCCGAGCATCACCTCCTGCAAACCGCCGCCGGCGCGCAATGAGTCACGGTAACGCCCCACGCTGAACAGCGCGCCCAGCACCTGCTCAATGCGGCCGAGGTCGTCGACGGTTTCAAACAGCGGGGTGATGCGGATGGCGGCTGCGGCTTTGGAGTCACCGTTTTTAAGCTCCGCACCGTCATATGCAGAGTCGGAGTCACCGTTTTCACCGTCGCCACCGTCATGTGCGGAGGCTGGGTCACCGTTTTTAACCCCGCCCACGCCGGCCACCGCGGCCAGCAGCAGGACTTCCAGCACATCGCTGGCCTCGCGCGTCATGGAAATGATGTAGTTGCCGATGGCGCCGGCCTCGCTTTGGGCAATGAGAAAAAAAACCTCCAGCGTCTCGCGCGCCTCGGCGCTGAGCCGGTCAGGATGCGGGCGAATTTTTTGCGCTTTGCCGGTCCATTCGCCGAGCAGCGCGCGGCGTTGCTTCTCGCCGAGGGCGGCGTAGTCGCCGCACACCCCGGCCAGTGAAAAAATTTCCGCCACCGCCCGGCCATGGCGCTCCGATTCCTGCCGCAGGTCAAGGCGCGCCAGGTGAAAGCCGAAAGTCTCCACCAACCGCACCAGGTCGCGCAGGTCGCCGTCGGCCAGGCTGGCGTCGCCGTGATGGCGCAGCGAACGGTCGATGACTTTGATGTCATGGAGAAATTCGGCGGCCGATGGGTAACCGTGTTCACCCTCGCCCTCACCCTCGCCTTGCGCGGCGCGCAGGTTGTGGCGCAACCGAAAGGCCATGAAAAAAAGTTTGCGCCGGTAGGGTTCGTGCGCATACAAGGCGGGGTCGCCGGCAAAGGCCGGCGCGGCGCGGGCGGCGTCTTTTTGCATGACTGCCGCGAATTCCGCCGACACCTGAATTAATTTTTCGGAGAAGGTGAGGGTTTTTTCCAGATGCGCAACGCGCCGCGCGTATTCGGCCAGCACCTCGGATTTTTGCATGCGCAAAGTTTTGCGCGTCACCTGGGCCGTCACATGCGGGTTGCCGTCGCGGTCGCCGCCGATCCATGAGCCGAAGTGAACAAACCCCGGCACGCGCAAATCGGCGGCGTAATGTTTGCGAATGGCGCGCTCCAGATTGCGGTAAACCACCGGCACGCTCTGAAAAACCGACTCGCGAAAAAAATACAGGCCCTGCCGCGCCTCGCCCTCCACGGTGTGCGGCATGGAGCGCACCTCGTCGGTCTTCCACAGCGCCTGAATTTGGGCGCGCAGGCGGGCGGTGACATGCCGACGGCGGTGCCGGTCGGCGGCCGCCGCGTCCAGTTCCTCGCAGCTCAGAAAAATGCGGCGCAACGATTCCAGAATGGTGCGGCGTTTAATTTCGGTGGGGTGGGCGGTGAACACCGGAATGAATTCCATGCCGTCCAGCAACTTCCGCAATTCGTCAAGGGTGAGGCCGCCGTGCCGCAGCTCGGCCACCGTGCGGTCAAAGGAACCGTGCCACAGCGCCCGCCCGGCGCTTACCCGGTGGCGCCGGCGGCGGTGCTGGGAAGCCTCGTCGGCCAGGTTGACCAGACTAAAATAAGCGCTGAACGCGCGGATGACATGGGTCACCTCGGCGACTTCCATGTGCGCGATGCGGCGGCGCAACTTGTCGCGCAGTTTTTTGTCGTCGGCGCCGCGCAGGCGGATGAAGCCGCGCCGCAACTCCTCCACCGCCGCCAAAATTTCCGCGCCCTCGTGCTGTGCAATCACCTCGCCCAGCAGTTTTCCCAGCAACCGCACGCGGGCGCGCAACGCCTGGTCCTGTTGTTGGTCGGTGTTCATCATCGCGCGCGCCGGCGCGGGGGAGTATAATCGCCCGGCGCCGTGAGGGCGCTTTTTATGCCGGCCGCCGAATTACATTTTTCCCGCGCAGAATACGCCGAGCGGCTCGGCAAGGTGCGCGCGGCCATGGAGCGGCGCGGGCTGGAACTGCTGGTGGTCTGCGACCCGTCCAACATGGCGTGGCTCAGCGGCTACGACGGCTGGTCGTTTTATGTGCACCAGTGCCTGGTGGTGGCGCACGACGGCGAGCCGCTGTGGTTCGGCCGCGGCATGGATGCGGCCGGCGCGGCGCGCACGGTTTACATGGACGCGGCCAACATCGTCGACTATCCCGACTCTTACGTGCAGACCGCCGAGCGCCACCCCATGGACTATTTGTGCGCCGAGGTGCTGGCGGCGCGCGGCTGGGACGGCAAAACCATCGGCGTTGAAATGGACAACTATTATTTCAGCGCGGCGGCGTTTCAGTCGCTGCAAAAAAACCTGCCGCGCGCGGCATTGCGCGACGCCACCGCGCTGGTGAACTGGCAGCGGGCGGTGAAGTCGCCAACCGAAATCACCTACATGCGGCGCGCCGCACGCATCGTGGAAGAAATGCACGCCCGCGCCGTGCAATGCATCGCGCCGGGCGTGCGCAAGTGCGATGTGGTGGCGGAGATTTACCACGCCGCCATCAGCGGCGCCGATGGCCACGGCGGCGACTACCCGGCCATCGCGCCCATGGTGCCAAGCGGCACTGATGCCGCGGCCGCGCATCTGACCTGGGACGACAAACCGTTTGCCGAAAACGCCGGCACATTTTTTGAGATCGCCGGTTGCCACAGGCGTTACCACTGCCCGCTGTGCCGCACGGTTTACCTCGGCAAGCCGCCGCAAAAATTTCTGGATGCGGAAAAAGCCGCGGTGGAGGGCATCGCCGCCGCCCTGGAAGCCGCCCGCCCCGGCAACACCTGTGAACAAGTGGCCGCCGCTTTCCAGCAAACCATCAACCGCCACGGCTTCGCCAAAGACACCCGTTGCGGCTACTCCATCGGCCTGAGCTACCCCCCGGACTGGGGCGAGCGCACCATGAGTTTCCGCCCCGGCGACCGGTCGGTGCTGAAAGAAAACATGACTTTCCATCTCATGCCCGCGCTGTGGATGGAGGACTGGGGCCTGGAAATCACCGAGTCAATCCTCATCACGGCCCGGCGCCCCATATACTTTTAACAGGTTCTCCTGCCGAATGGACGTGTTGATGAATTTCTCCTTATCCTTACCCTTCAGATAAGGATAGTCTTTTTTAATGTCTTTAATCGTTGAGATTAGTTGAGTTTCCTCAATCAAAACGATGGCATCATCATGAGGCAAGAAATAATCGCAACAGTGGCAGCTGCCTAAACCAAGAGGCACTCGCATATCTGGTTTCTTTCTGCCGCCATCCATGCGAAACGCCTCATAGCCATCACCCAATGGCTTAAGAGCAACTTTTATTGGCTCTTTGTATTTTTCGAGGAACATCACAATCCCTTCACATACAGGTCGGCAAAAGGCCTGGTCAACTCTTCCTTGATAGAGGTCAATTTTGCGGAGAAATCCTCCTCGCCACTGACGCTACCATTGGCAAGAAACTGATTGAGCGCAACCAGGCGCTCATCATCAGGATGCTTCTTTACCTGCACTTCCAGCCATTTGAGAATATCCGCGCTGTGCGTGGCAATGACGACAGTAACCCCATGGCGGGACAACTCGAAAAGCACCTCCGCCATGACAACTTGCCAGGCGGGATGCAGATGGGCCTCCGGCTCATCGATGAAAATTACAGAGCCTTTGTCAATGACTTTGCGCTCGATCAGTAAGGCTAATATGCCGAGATTGACAACGCCCGTTGCGGTCAGTGGCAGAGTAAACTGACGCTCACCCTCTTGGAATAATAGAACCCCGCTGTTGGAAGTTACGAACTTCCCACCCAGGACTTCTTTCCCAGTTAATTTATCGAGTAAATCCGGGAAGTCCACCTCTTCGGTGTACTGGGATTCAGTGGCATTAACCAGGTCATAGAAATACCCTGGTACACCACTTAGTTGCCTCCTGCGCAAAGAGAAATAAAAGCGAGGAAAGTTTCTAGCGCCACTTAGAACCCTCTTCAATTTCCAATGAATTGGAGATTCCAGATAAATAACTCTGGAGTAGTTCTGCAACGCCTCTAATCCATCATGTTCCACTGTGAAGCGGACGAAGTTATCCGCGATATTGAATTGACCGAATCCGTCAATATCAACATCGATGGTTTGTTCTTTTCGGTTCCTTATATCGATAAGACTCGATATTTGGAAATTTTGAATAAGATTTTGCCGAATCTTATGCCCTATGCCAACAGTGATGATTTCGCCCGGCTCTCTATTGAGAATTCCAGCGTTTATGCCCTGAATGGCATTATCGATGTTCTCCAAGGGACTTTCTCTGTCCACATGTCCCAGAATGGGTCCGAGCGAGAGCAATTTGCCGTTGCTTACCATGGATTCAAGATCCGGCATAATGGAATTGTATGCATCAGTCATGGCTTTAGCAGCCTCGACAAATTCCGGGTAGATGCTTTCAAGCGCATCAAATTCTCCCGCATAGTCGGGATTTGTATTGGCGCATTTTTCAACCAATTTCTCCATTGTTTGTAGCTTGTCCTCCAAATGGAGAAATGGGCTTTGTCCGCTCTTGTTGCCCCCCCTATCGAGGTAGAATTCGAATGATTTCATCGCCCTCTGAAGAGGGTGGATTAATTCGTTGAGATATACAGCCACATGATTGGCATTCATCCCATCGAACAACGAATACAGCAGTTTTGACACAAAGCTTTTCCCGGTGTTGTTCGGGCCGGCAAAAACCGTGAAACTGCCGATGCGAATATTCGCATCGGTCAATTTTCCCAAGTTTTTGATTTTTAGGTTGAATTTCATGCCAATTCCCCTATCAGGGCTTGATTATAGCCCAAAATGGAGAAAGAATATTACCATAAATTATCAAAATGGCGAATTCAATACGCCTCGTTCAAACCCCGCTCTCATAGGACTTGAGTTTGAGCGCAGCATCTTTCCCGTCCATATGAGACAGGGGGGGATTGCGGGGCTGTGCCGATATTGCGCACAGTGCCGGTGATGTTTTTCATATCGGTCATTGCAGTTTTCCTGAGTGACCGGCGGAACTTTCCATAAGGGAAAAATTCTGCCGCTTCAATTCAGCGCGCATTCTCCGCTCGGCGATATCGCAGTATTCTCGCGATATCGGCGCAAACACCGCCGTCTTCCACCACCCGAAACAGAAGTTCGCCGAGCACCGAAAAGTCCACCGCCCATTCCTCCCGGTAATCACGGATGTTGTCATATGGCGGCGAGAAAACGGTTAAATCAACCGACTCCGCATCCAGCCAACGCAAAACATCCAGGCAATCCCCCGGCGCTATCCCGCTTTGCATTTGCGATTTGCGGTCCGGCGGCGGAATTTTTGTCTCGCTTGCCATGACGCCGCTTATTTTATCCCAACCACCGGCGCGAATTTTGACTGCGCCACCAGGCCCAGCGGATCCCCCCCATCCACCCCGTCCATGAACAATTTCTTCCGGTCCTGATTGGTGGTCTGGTAAACCAGCCCCAACCAGTTGTTGAAGATCGCCTTGCCGGTGTCGGTCCAGGTGTTGTGCAGGTGCGGGAGGATTTTTTGCTCGGGGAATTCGGCGGGGATTTTTTGCAGCGCATTTTTTTTGTATGCGCCGGCCAGGGCGGCGGCTTCTTGGTTGAAGTAGTTTTCCGGCGGCGGCGGGTAGTCGCCGCGTTCACCGGAAAGATAGCGCTCGGTTTCGCGCTTGTATTCCTTGAGCAGGCTGTTGACGTCGTATTCCGGATGGCCGTGGAAATAGACAAAGCGAAAGCCGTCGCCGCTGGTGGCAAGGTGCAGGTCGGCGCCCATGCCGACGGCCTCACCGCTGGCGCCTTGCGCGCCGCTGACCAGCACCTTGCAACCGGCGGCGCGCGCCTGCGCGCTGGTCACTTCGTTCAGGTGCGAGTGGGGCGCGTCAAACCGGGTGTTGATGTTGGTCACCAGCGGGTGCGCCGGGTTTACGATGTCGTGCGGATACACGCCCCACCTTTTGTGCGGCAGTTTGATGCGTTCCACGCCGTGGAAATGTTTAAGCGCGACATGGGTGGCGAGGCACGAGCACAACGTGGAGCACACGTTGTCCACCGCCCACTCCAGCACCTCAATCATGCCCGGCCAGTAGCCCTCCCGGGTGATGTCGGGGTTGGCCGGGTTGGCGCCGGTGACCACCAGCGCGTCCAACCCGGCGGCCTGCAGGTCGGCGAAGTTTTCGTAATGGTTCTGCACATGCGCCAGCGCCCGGCCGGCGCGCGGCACGCCGCTGACGGTGAACGGATGCACGTACAGTTGCACGATGCGGTTGCTTGAGCCGAGCAGGCGCATGAACTGCCGCTCGGTGGCCTGCAGCGCGGCGTCCGGCATCAGGTTGAGCAGGCCGATGTGCAGTTCGCGGATGTCCTGATGGCGCGCGCGGTGGATGTCCAGCACCTCGTGGCCCTCGCCGCGCAGGCGGGTGAAAGTGGGCAACTCGGAATGTGCAACCAGCGGCATCGCGGACAGTCAAAAATTTCTCACGCGCAATGATAACGGCTTTGGCCGGGTAATGATACAGTCGCCGCCGGGAAAACCGCCGTGAACCACGACCGCGACTCGGACATCTTGGCAGACTCACTCAACGCCGCCCAGCGCGAGGCCGTGGAGGCGCCGCCGGGGCCGTTGTTGATTTTGGCCGGCGCCGGCAGCGGCAAGACGCGGGTGCTGACCCGGCGCATCGCCTGGCTGGTGCGGCGTTGCGATGAGTCACCGCTGGCGATATTGGCGGTGACCTTCACCAACAAGGCCAGCCGCGAGATGCGCGGGCGCATTGAGCGGTTGCTCGGTTTCAGCGTGTCGGGAATGTGGATGGGCACTTTTCACGGCTTGTCGCACCGCCTGCTGCGCCGCCACTCGGAGGAGGCCGGGCTGCGCGAGGGTTTTGAAATCGTGGACAGCGACGACCAGTTGCGCTTAATCCGCCGCATCCTGCGCGACATGAATCTGGACGAGAAGCAATGGCCGCCGCGCCAGGCGCAATGGTTCATCAACGGCCACAAGGAGGAGGGCCGCCGCCCGGCCGATTTGCAGCGCGCCGACCGCCCGCTGGAGGAGCAACTGCGGCGCATTTACCGTGAATACGAAAACGCCTGCCGGCGGCTGAATGTGGTGGACTTCGCCGAACTCATGCTGCGCTCCCATGAACTGCTTTCGCAAAACGAAACTTTGCGCGAGCATTACCGTGAACAATTCCGCCATGTGCTAGTGGATGAATTTCAGGACACCAACGCCATTCAATATTCGTGGCTGAAGCTTTTCGCCGCCGGCCACAAAAATCTTTTCGCCGTCGGCGACGACGACCAGTCCATCTACGGCTGGCGCGGCGCGCGGGTGGAAAACATTCTTCGCTTTCAGCAGGACTTCCCCGCCACCCGTGTGATTCGCCTTGAGCAGAATTACCGTTCCACCGCGGTCATTCTCAAGGCGGCCAATGCGGTGATTGCCAACAACCGCAAAAGACTCGGCAAGAATTTGTGGACCGAGGGCGAGGCCGGCGTCCCGATTCGCGTCTACGCCGCTTTCAACGACAACGACGAGGCGCGCTTCGTGCTCGGGCGCATTCAGAAGTGGGTGGGGCAGGGCAATCCGCGCAGCGCATGCGCGGTGCTGTACCGCTCCAATGCGCAGTCGCGCGCATTTGAGGAGGCGCTGGTGGATGCCGGCATGCCGTACCGCGTATACGGCGGCCTGCGGTTTTTCGAGCGCGCCGAAATTAAAGACGCGCTGGCCTACCTCCGTTTGGTTTCATCGCGCGATTCCGATTCCGCCTTTGAGCGCGTGGTGAACATGCCGCCGCGCGGCATCGGCGGGCGCACCATGGAGGAAGTGCGCGCGGCGGCCAAAGCACAAAACTGTTCACTGTGGTCGGCGGCCGCGGACCTCGCACAAGGCCGGCAACTCACCCCGCGCGCGGCGCATGCGCTTCACCGGTTTCATGAGTTAATTGAAACCATCAACCGCGACACCGCCGGCCTGCCGCTGGAAGAGGTGGTGGAAGCCACGATACAGATGAGCGGCCTCGCCGCCCACCACAAAAACGACCAAAGCGAGCGCGCCGAAGCGCGGCTGGAAAACCTCGCCGAGTTGCCGTCGGCGGCGCGCAACTTCACCCACGACGGTGACGCTGAGGCCGAACCGCTGGTGGAATTCTTAAACCACGCCACGCTGGAGGCCGGCGAGACCCAGGCCGGGGAATGGGAGGACTGCGTGCAGTTAATGAGTCTGCACTCGGCCAAGGGACTGGAGTTCCCGCTGGTGTTCCTCACCGGCATGGAGGACGGCCTGTTCCCCCACCAGCGCAACACCGAGGATCCTATGTTGCTGGAGGAGGAACGCCGCCTGTGCTATGTCGGCATGACCCGGGCCATGCGCATGCTTTACATGACCCACGCCGAGGTGCGCCGCCTGCACGGGCGCGAGCATTGCACGATGCCGTCACGGTTTCTTGCCGAAGTCCCGGAAGAGTTCACCGAGCATGTGCGCGCCGCCGGCCGGACTTCACCGCCGCCGCCGCCATCGCCGGCAAAGTGGACCGCCGGCCACAACTGGCACTCCGCCGCCATGCGCCCCGGCGCGCGCGTGGTGCACAAAAAATTCGGCGAGGGCACCGTGCTGCAGATGGAAGGCGAGGCCAAAGTCCGGGTGAACTTCAAGGGCAACATCCGCTGGCTGATGGTGGCACTGGCAAAACTGGAGGTGGTGAAGTAAACCACGCTGCCCGCGACTCCGGAAACGGTACCCCGGAGTCCGAAAACGGTGACCGCGAGTGCCGAAACCGTGGCTCCACCTGCAGTAACGGTAAACGCGACTCACAAAACCCCCGTCTCGCTCATGGAAATCTGGTGCCCGTCGCCCACCACGATGTGGTCGAGCAGGCTGATGTCCACCAGGGCCAGGGCGTCGCGCAAGCGGCGGGTCATCGCCTCGTCGGCGCGGCTGGGGTCGGCGACGCCGGATGGGTGGTTGTGCACCGCAATCACCGCGGCGGCGTTGCGGGCGAGGGCGCGGCGCACAACTTCCCTGGGGTGCACGCTGGTGCCGTTGACGGTGCCCTGAAACAACTCCTCCACCGCCAGCACATGGTGGCGCGTGTCGAGGAACAGGCAGGCGAAAACCTCGCTGGGGCGGTCGCGCAGCCACGACTGCAGATAATCGCTGACCTGCGCCGGCGAGGTCAGCGGTCCTTCGCGGATGACTTTTTCGGCGAGGTGGCGCTTGCCCAGTTCCAGCGCCGCCTGCAGCTCGGCGTAGCGGCACGGGCCCACGCCGGGCTCGGCGCACAACTTTTCCCGGCTGGCACTGAGAATGCCGCGCAGGCTGCCGTGGCTCTCCAGCAGCGACCGCGCCACCGCCATGGCGCTGCGGCCGCGGGTGCCGTGGTGGATGAAAATCGCCAGCAACTCGGCATCGGACAGCGCCTGGGCGCCACGCCGCAGAAGTTTTTCCCGGGGCCGTTCATTTTCCGGCCAGTTGCGAATGGTCATAAAACCTCCTTGTCGGTGAGGGTGAGGGTTGTTTTCGTCTTGTGGGCGGTCCTGCTCCGGCCCCGCCGGCGCGCATGCTACACCGCCGCAACAGGCCCGCGCAAGTTCGCCGCCGGTGTATACTCGCCGCATGTCTCCCCTTGACGGCAAGCGCATTGTGCTCGGGGTCGGCGGCGGGATTGCCGCGTACAAAATTCCCGACCTGGCCCGGCGTCTGAGCGAAGTCGGCGCCGAGGTACGCGCTGTCATGAGCGAATCGGCGGCCGCCTTCATCACGCCCCTCACCTTGCAGGCCGTCACCGGCCATCCGGTCACCAAAGGCTGGCCCGGCGCCGCGGGCAGCCCGGCCGGCGGCGATGCCATGGAGCATATTTCCCTCGCGCGCTGGGCCGATTTGGTCATTGTCGCGCCGGCCACCGCCAACCTGATGGCGCGCCTGGCCGCCGGCGCCGCCGATGACGCCGTCACCGCCTTGTGCCTTGCCACCTGCGCGCCGCTCATCGTGGCGCCGGCGATGAATGTGCGGATGTGGGCGCACCCGGCCACCCGCGCCAACGCCCTCACCCTGCAGGCCAACGGCGCGGCGCTGGTGGGCCCGGCGCGCGGCGCCCAGGCCTGCGGCGAGTTCGGCGACGGCCGCATGAGCGAGGTCGCCGAACTTGCCGCCGCCGCCGCCGCCCTGCTCAGTGCCGGCGCCGCCAGCCTGGCCGGCCTGCGGGTGATGGTCACCGCCGGCCCCACCTACGAGCCGCTGGATGCGGTGCGCGGCCTCACCAACCGAAGTTCCGGCAAGATGGGCCACGCCGTTGCCGCCGCGGCCATCGCCGCCGGCGCGCGCACCACTTTAATCAACGGCCCCGGCACCCCGCCGCCGCCGCCCGCCGCCCGTGTGTACAACATCACCACCGGCCGCGAGATGCTGGCCGCGGTGGAGGGCGAGGTGGACGCCGCCGACATTTTCATCGGCGTCGCCGCGGTCGCCGACTTCAGGCCCGGCGCCCCGCGCGCGGGCAAAATGAAACGAGGCGCCAACGTGGGCCGCGCACCCGCCATTTCCCTGGCCGCCAATCCGGACATCATCAAAACCGTCGCCGCCCGCGACCCGGCGCCGTTCACCGTCGGCTTCGCCGCCGAGACCGGCGACCTGGTGCGCCGCGCCCGCGCCAAGTTGCGCGCCAAGAAACTGGACCTGGTGTGCGCCAACCGCATTGCCGACGCCATCGGCGGCGACAGCAGCGCGCTCACCGTGGTGGACCAAGACGGCGCAGAGCAACTCGGCCCCGGCGCCAAGACAATTTTGGCGCGGCAGCTCATGGCCATCGTCGCGCGGCGCTACCATGCAAAACATCCGGGTTAAAATTCTTGACCCGCGCATGGGCGGCGCGTTTGCGCTGCCGCAATACCAAACCGCCGGCGCCGCAGGGTTGGATTTGCGCGCCTGCATCGACGCCGACCTCACCATCAAAGCCGGCGGCTGTGAATTAATTCCCACCGGCATCGCCATCCACATTGGCGACCCCGGCCTCGCCGCCGTGCTCCTCCCGCGCTCCGGCCTGGGCCACAAACATGGAATCGTGCTCGGCAACGGCACCGGCCTCATCGACTCCGACTACCAGGGGCAGGTGATGGTCTCATGCTGGAACCGCGGCCGCGAAAACTTCACCATCACCCCCGGCGAGCGCATCGCACAGATGGTTTTCGTGCCGGTGGTGCGCGCCGCCCTCAGCGTGGTGGAAGATTTTGCGCCAAGCGCGCGCAACACCGGCGGCTTCGGCCACACCGGACGCGGCTGACCGCCGCGCGGATGACACATGCCGCAGATTTTCTGCCTAATTAAAAGGGTCATGACAAGTTGGGCGGTTTTCCCGGCATGATTTGAGCAGGATTTCATGCGCCTCGCGCATCGGCTCGGCTTGGCCGCGGAGAAACGTCTCTATGCCCCGGCGCCCCCGCCGCCGCGCTCGGTTGCGCGCATCACGGTGACAATCAACACGCCCAACACGGCGAAGCCGGCGACCAAGTGCGTGACGCCGTCGTGGTAACTCTGGCCGATGAAAGTGCCGAGCGGGACGGCGATGAAAGTCGCCAGCGAGCCGACCACCGCGGCGCCAACGCCGGCGATATGGCCCAGCGGTTCCATGGCCAGAGTGTTCAGGTTGCCGAACAAAATGCCGACGCAAAAGAACGCGCTCAGGCACCACGCCATCAGCAGCCACAACGGCGGCTTGCCGCCGGTGACGAGGAGCGTGGCGAGGAACGCCAGCGACAGCGCGCACAATGCAAGGGCGGCGCGCAGCGAGAGAAATTTCATGCCGAAGCGCATCACCAGCCGCGCGTTCACCCACGAGGCCGCGCCGATGGCCAGCGCCAGCGCGGCAAAATACAGCGGGAACAATGCGCCCAATTCGTACAACTGCTGAAAAATCTGCTGCGCCGTGTTCAGGTAGCCGAGGAACGCGCCGAACACCATGCCGAGGGCGACGGTGTAGCCCAAAGCCGCACGTTGGCCCGCCGCCTCGGCGATGCCGCGCGCGATTCGGCGCAGGGAATATTCGGTGCGCAACTCCGGGGCCAGCGTTTCCGGTTGGCGCAGCGCGAACCACGCGAAAGACACCGCGCCGAACACAAAAAGAAAGACAAAAATCGCCCGCCAGCCGGCCGCCGCCATGATTAACTGCCCGACTCCCGGCGCCACCGCCGGCACCATGATGAACACCAGCAGCGCAAAGGACATCACCCGCGCCATTTCGCGGCCGGCGTGGCGGTCGCGGATGAGCGCGACGGTGACGATGCGCGGCGCCGCCGCGCCCACGCCTTGCAGCGCGCGGCCGGCCAGCATCACCTCGTAGTCGGCGGCGAAAATGCACAGCAGCGAGCCGCCGAGAAAGATGATGAAGCCGGCGTAAATCGCCGGCTTGCGGCCCACCGAATCGGATAATGTGCCGAATAGAATTTGCCCCACGGCCAAGCCGAGGAACAGCATCGAAATCACCAGTTGATTGTCGTTGGGGTCGGCCACCGCCAACGCCCCGCCGATGGCCGGCAACGCCGGCAACATGGCGTCGATGCTAAGCGCCACCATGGAGAACATCATCGCCATCAGCGTGATGAACTCGGGGAAACCGGGGCCGGCCGCCTTCCCCTCCGCCTTTGCGGTCACCGTCACCTCCGCCGTACCGCCAGACTCAGCGCAAACAACACCGTCGCCGCCGCCACGATGGCCGGCCCGGTGGGGAAGTCAAACCACAGCGACAACTGCAGCCCGGCCGCCACCGCCGCCATGCCCGTCGCCGCCGCCACCGCCGCCATGGCCTCCGGCGTGCGCGCCACCCGCCGCGCCGCCGCCGCCGGCAGAATCAGCAGCGACACCACCAGCAGCAGCCCCACAATCTGCATGGACACGGCGATCACCAGACTGAGCAGCAGCATGAGCAGCAGCCGCACCGCCGTGGCATGCACGCCATCCACCGCGGCCAGGTCCGGATGCAGCGTCACCAGCAACAGGCGCCGCCAGAACACCGCCAGCAGCAAGAGTCCGGCGGCGGCGGTGGCGGCAACCCACATTAAGTCGGCGCCGCTGACCGCGAGAATGTCGCCGAACAGGTAGCCCAGAAGGCCGCTTTGCGCCGGGGCGATGAGGCTTAGCACGATGATGCCCGCCGCCAACGTGCTGTGCGCCAATATGGCCAGCACGGTGTCCGCGGCCAATTGCGCGCGCTCCTCCAGTGCCACCGCCGCCAGCGACACCAGCAGCGCGACGCCTAACATTCCGGCCTGCGGCGATACGCCGATTAAAAAACCCAGCGCGATGCCGAGCAGCGCCGCATGGGCCAGCGCCGCGCCGAAATACACCATGCGCCGCCACAGCACGAAACAGCCCAGCGGCCCGGCCACCAGGGCGGTGAGGCCGCCGGCGGCCAGCGCGCGCAGCAGAAAATCCTCCGCCATCAGCGGCGCACCCGGCCGGCAAGGTCGTGATGATGGTCGTGGCGGTGGGTGTAGACGGCGACGCTGCCGGGCGCGCCGTGGAACAGCTCAAAATAGCGCGGGTGGCGCGACACGCTTTCCGGGTGGCCGGTGCAGCACACATGGCGGTTCAGGCACACCACGCGGTCGGTGGCCGCCATCACCATGTGCAGGTCGTGCGACACTAACAGGATTCCGCAACCGCGCCGCTCGCGCACCCGCGCCAGCAGCTCCCACAGGTCGCGCTGCGCCGATACGTCCATGCCCGCCGACGGTTCATCCAGCGCCAACAGCCGCGGCTTGCGCAGCAGCGCGGCGGCCAACAGCACGCGCCGTGACTCACCACCGGACAACTTTTGGAACGCGGTGTTTTTCACATGCGCCAGGCCGGCCTCCACCAGCGCGGCGGCGGCGGCGGCGCGGGAACAGCCGGCGGCGATGCACAAAAACCGCGCCACCGTCAGCGGCAACGTGGAGTCCAGATGCAGTTTCTGCGGCACATAGCCCACCGCGCCGGGGGCGCGGGTGACGGCGCCTTGGTCCGCTTTGATGAGTCCCAGGGCGGCGCGCACCAGCGTGGTTTTGCCGGCGCCGTTGGGGCCGATGAGGGTGACGATTTCACCAGGGTGAATCTCAAGGTCGACGCACTCAAGCACGTTGCGCCCGGCGCGCCGTACGCTGAGGCCGCGAACCGTGAGCAACGGCGCGGTGCTTGGGTCGGGCGGCATGGTGGCTGGTTGTCGGCGCGGAATTAAAAGTATACCATCGCCGCCATGCGCGCACTCATGATTGTTCTCACCGCCGCACTCAGCGCCGCGGTGGACGCCGCCACCGCCGCGCCGCGCACCGTGGTCACCATCGCGCCGCTGCACAGTCTGGTCGCCGGCGTCATGGCCGGCGCCGGTGAACCGTACCTGCTGCTGGACGCCACGGCCTCGCCGCACACCCACACCCTGCGCCCGTCGCAGGCGCGCCGCGTCTATAACGCCGAGTTGCTGGTACAGGTGGGCGGCGGGCTGGAAAGTTTTCTCACGCCCATGCTGCAAAGCCTGCCGCCGACGGTGACGGTGCTGCGCATGATTGATGCGGACGGCATGCGCGTGTTGCCGCGCGGTGATGGCGATGGTCACGATGATGAACATGACGGTCACG
>RKSH01000057.1 GCA_007570945.1 Gammaproteobacteria bacterium
CGGCGTGAACCGCCACTCGCCGTGCAAATCGCTAAACAAGCCGGCCACCGACCGCATGACGATGGAGCGGCCGGCGGTGTTGCGGTTGCGGGTGGTGAAGGATTTGTGCAAGCCGCCCCAGGCGATGGTCACCCGCGCCGTCACGGTGTCGCCGGCGGCACTGAGCACTTGGGCCCGCGCGCACCACGGCAGAAATTCCGGGTACTTTTCAATGTCGGCCACCAGCGCAAACATCCGCGCCGCATCGTACTGCACGATGGCCGATCTTTTGATATGCTTCATCAAATTGTCCAGTGTGCGCCCGGTTGCCCGGTTGATGTGATGTCAGGAAAAAAGAAAAAAAAGCCGCGCGGGGGCGATGCAAAAACCGCCGCCGCCATCGCCGACAACAGAAAAGCGCGCCGCGACTATTTTATCGAGGAACAGTTTGAGGCGGGGCTTGCGTTGCTGGGCTGGGAGGTGAAAAGTTTGCGCGAAGGCCGCGCCCAAATCAAGGAAAGTTACGTGGCGGTGCGCGGCGGCGAGGTTTTTCTCTCCGGCGCGCATTTCTCGCCGCTGCCCAACGCCGCCGTCGCCGGCAATTTGCCCGGCCCGAGGCGCGAGCGCAAGCTGCTCCTAAACCGCCATGAAATCGACCGCCTTGGCGGCTATGTTGTGCAGCGCGGGTATACCCTGGTGCCGCTGTCGCTCTACTGGAAACGCGGGCGCGCCAAAATCCGCATCGCGCTGGCGCGGGGCAAAAAGCAATACGACAAGCGCGCCGATGTCAAGGAGCGCGAGTGGCAGCGGGAGAAACAGCGGCTTTTTCGGCGCGGCCAGCGGTGAGGGCGCGGGGGTTGTTTTTTTATTTTGGGGTGGCATAATACGGATTCTCCTGGGGGCGACCGGTTTTGACGTGGGTCGCGAAACCATTGGAGCATGCCGAGGTGGTGGACAACCTCGTTAATCCTGTCTGCAAACTTTTAGTTGCCAACGACGACAACTACGCTCTGGCGGCTTAAACCCCGCCAGCCTCCCGTCCTGAATCGCCTGTAGTTCGGGAGCCGGGAGTCAGAAATGCAGGACCGCGCCGCCGCCCGCCCGTGACGGTCGGCGTTAAACAGAAACGGGCTCGCCGCGCGCCACACCTGTCTGCCGATGGGAGCGCGGCTAAAATGAGCGCAGACTAAGCATGTAGGGCCAATGAGCGTAGGGCTGACGGACGCGGGTTCGATTCCCGCCGCCTCCACCATTTTCCCAACCGCATCCCGCGGTGGCGGTTCCGCCGGCGCTTATTCCGGGGCCGCGCGGTTTTCCGCCTCGGCGGTGATGGCCGGCGGCAGTGACTTGCGGGTGTCGGCGCCCAGTCGCTTCAGTTGCTCGGCGCGCGCCACCAGATTGCCGTGGCCGTCGGTCAACCGCTTGCGGGCGGTGTCCCATGATTCCTTGGCCCGGTCCAGTTTGTGGCCCACATCCAGCAGTGAGTCCACGAACAGCAAAAATTTGTCGTATAGGTGGCCGGCCCGCTCGGCGATTTCCCGCGCATTCTGATTCTGCCGCTCATACCGCCAGGTGTTTTCAATGGTGCGCAACGTGGCCAGCAGGGTGGACGGGCTGACCATCACGATGTTTTTCTTAAACGCATCCTCAAACAGCGAAAAATCATGCTCCATGGCGCTGATGAACGCCGCCTCCACCGGCACAAACATCAGAATGAAATCCGGGCTGTGCACGCCGTTCAGGCTTGCATAGTCTTTGCCGCCGAGCCCTTTGATGTGGTTGCGCAGTGAGCCGGTGTGGTTCTTCATTTCCCGCTGGCGCGCGTCCAAGTCCTCGCTGGAGCAGTAGCGCTCGTAGGCGACCAGCGAAACCTTGGCGTCGATGATGACGCTCTTGCCCTCCGGCAGGCGTACCACCACATCCGGCCGCAACAGCCGCCCGTCGTCGTCGCGCAGGTTTTTCTGCACCTCGTATTCCCGCCCCTTCACCAGCCCCGACTGCTCCAGCACCCGCTCCAAAATAATTTCGCCCCAGTTGCCCTGGGTTTTCGCCTGCCCCTTGAGCGCGTTGGTGAGGTTGACGGCGTCCTCGCTGATTTTCTGGTTCAGGTTTTTAAGGTCGGTGATTTCGTGCGCCAGCCGTAGCCGGTCGCGCGATTCTTTCTCGTAGGTCTCCTCCACTTTTTTGCGGAAGTTGTCCAGTTGTTCACGCAACGGCGTCAGCGCCTCGCGACTTTGCTCGGTGAATTTGCGCCCCTTGTCGTCGAAAATGCGGTTGGCCAGGTTTTCAAATTCCGCCGCCATTTTTTCCCGCGCCTCGGTGAGCATCTGCAACTTTTCCGCCGCGTGCCGGCTTTCCTCCTCGCGGCGCACCGCAAGTTCGGTGTTGGCGGTTTCCAGTTCACTGATTTTTTTTCGTTGCGCGCCGATTTCATCATCGCGCGCCGCCGCCCGGGCGCGCCACAAAAACCACCCGCCGGCCAGCCCCAGCCCGGCCCCGGCCAGCAGAATCAGCGCGCCAAGCAGGGCCTCGGCCATCAGGAAATCTTCACCACCGTCCGCCCAGTCACCGTCCCCGCCAGGTAACCGTCAAAAGCCTCCGGCAACTCGGCAAAATCAATGGTGCGGGTGACAATCTTGTCCAGATTGCGGATTTTCAGGTCGCCGGCCAACCGCTTCCACGTACGCCCGGCCATTTCCGCCGGCATCAGCCCGCAGTTCACGCCGAGCAGCGAAACCCCGCGCAGGATGAACGGCATCACCGTGGTTTCCAGTTTATGCCCGCCGGCCAGGCCGATGGAGGCGATGTTGCCGTAGGGCCGCACGGTGCGCGTCAACCACGCCAGCACGGCGCCGCCCACATTGTCCACCGCGCCGCCCCACAGCGCCTTTTCCAGCGGCCGGCCGCCGGCCTCCAGCGTGTTGCGGTCCACGAAATCGCTCGCCCCCAATTCGCCGAGAAAATCCCGCGCCGCCGGCTTGCCGGTGAGGGCGGTCACCTCATAGCCGCTGCCGGCCAACATGTCCACGGCGATGCTGCCGACGCCGCCGCTGGCGCCGCTGACCAGCACCGGCCCCAGGTCCGGCCGCTGGCCGTTGTCTTCCATGCGCACGATGGCGAGTCCGGCGGTGTAGCCGGCGGTGCCGATGGCCATGGCGTCAAAGGCACTCATGCCCACGGGCAGTTTCATCACGCAGTCGGCCGGCAGCCGGGCGAATTCGGCGTAGCCGCCATCGATGGTCTCTGACAGCCCGGCGCTCACCACCAGCACGCCGTCGCCGGCGGCGAACCGTGCATCCGCCGACTCCGCCACCTCGCCGGCCAGGTCAATGCCGCCGTTCAGCGGGTACTTCCTCAGGATTTTCCCCTTGCCGGTGGCGGCCAGGGCGTCTTTGTAATTGATGCCGGAATACCGCACCTTGACCACCACCTCGCCAGCGGTGAGGTCGTCCACGCTGAGGGTCTCAAATCCGGCGGTGATTTTTCCATCGCGCTCGTGGATTCGGTAGGCTTTGAAATTGTCCATGGGCTTTCTCCGGGTGTGTGGAAACGGATTTTCAGTATATACTACCCGTCGTTTTCACCACCGAGGACTTTTCCCATGGCCGAAGAAACCTTGTTCACCAAAATCATCAACGGCGAAATCCCCGCCGACATTGTCTACCGGGAGGGCGGCGTCACCGCTTTCCGCGACATCAACCCGCGTGCGCCGACCCACGTTCTCATCGTCCCCGACAAGCCCATCCCCGGCGTCAACGAAGTCGCCGAGGCTGACGCTGAAGTGCTCGGCAAACTGTTCCTCGCCGCTAAAAAAATCGCCGAACAGGAAAACATCGCCGCCGACGGCTACCGCCTCATCATCAACTGCGGCAAAAACGCCCATCAGGAGGTTTTCCACCTCCACATGCACCTCCTCGGCGGCCATGACCTGGGGTGCATGGTCGCCGCATGAAAGCCGTCGACACCACCAAATGGACCTCCACCGTCGTCCAGTTGGCCGGTTACGGCCTCACCGGCCTCGGCGTCACGCCATGGAACATTTACCTGTTTTTTATCGGCATTTTCCTGTGGTTTTCAGTCGGCGTGATGTGGAAAGACCGCGCCATCATGCTAGTTCATGTCGGCGCTTTCGTCTCTCTGCTCGCCGGCCTTCTTAGGCGCGCGCTGAATCCCGCACCCGCCCGCCGGAGTTCTGTGTTGTACTGGTGGGCATGAATTTCTTCAACCTGAAAGCCATAATGACCAGCGGCCGGCAGTGCGGCGTGGCGTTCATCATCGCCGGCGTCGTGCACGGTTTTC
>RKSH01000067.1 GCA_007570945.1 Gammaproteobacteria bacterium
ACAATCTCTTGTGGACCGAACTTCAATTCGTCGTCAAAATAATTCACAATTCCCCCTCGGATTTGATTGAAGCAAAACCGCCGCGGCGGCGCAGGCCGGATAAATCGCCGACGGTGATGTTGCGGTGTTTGCGGGTAGGGTAGAGTAGTGGTGCGCCCAGCGCGTGTCAAACGCGATGACACCGCCCCGACTCGTCAAGCCGGAATGTTGCGTCAATTTGCCATCCGTGCGATTAAATTCCCACTTCCTCGCAGGAATGACCGCTTCGCCGCGGCGTTGCAAAACGCGATACAATCCCGCAAGGCCTCCGGCGCTATGCCGCATCGATGACGCAATGAAACCGCATTACAGCATCCTCATTCAATGGTCCGATGTTGACCGGTGTTATATCGCCTCCTTGCCGGCGCCGGCGGTTTATGAAGCGGCGCATTCGGCTTGAGCGTTTTGCGCGCGCGGCGGACTCGAACTCGCCGGTTAACCCGCACCACGATTCAACCATGCAAGACATTATCGAACAACTGCAGCATAAACGCGCGCGGAGTCGGGCGGCGGGGCGGCGCGCATTGCGCGGCGTGGTAAAGTGACGGGTTGAATCATGGCGCATGCAACACAACTCCTCCGGCCGGCGCGGGACATTTTGTGGCTGGCCGCGTTGGTGGTTGCGGCCGCCGCCGGTTTTGCCGCCTGGGGCGCGGCGCTGGACGGTTATGAAACCGCGCTTCTTGTGCTCAGCGTGCCGGCGCTGGCGGCGCTGGGCGTGGCGTGGCGCAATGTGCAGTGGTTTTGCGCGGCGGCGGCGGCGCTGAGTTTGTGCGCGCTGGCGCTGTACCGCAACGACATCGCGCGCGGCGAGGAAATTTTTCTGTTGCGGTATTTTCTCGCCAGCCAGCCGGCGGTCATGTGGATGGGCGTGCTGTTTGTTTTGTCCACGGTGTTTTATTTTTGCGGCTGGCTGGGCGGCCGCGACTTCGCCCTCAGCGGCGGCGCCGGCCTGGCCTGGGGCGCGGCGCTGATGGGCTTGTGCGCGTTGCTGGTGCGCTGGCGCGAGTCCTACCTGGTGAACCCCGACTACGGCCACATCCCGGTCAGCAATCTGTACGAGGTTTTTGTTCTGTTCTGTATCGTCACCACGTTAATCCACCTGCATTTTGAGGAGCGCACGCGCGCGCGCGCGGTGGGCGGTTTTGTCATGCTGTTGGTGAGCGCGGCGGTGGCGTTTCTGCTGTGGTACACCCTTGACCGGCAGGCGCACCTAATTCAGCCGCTGGTGCCGGCGTTGCAGTCGTGGTGGATGAAGATCCATGTGCCGGCCAACTTCATCGGCTACGGCGCTTTCGCCGTCGCCGCCATGGTCGCCGCCGCCGGCCTTTTGCGGCGGCGCCTGGCCGGCGCGGCCATTTCCCGACTGCCGTCCACCGAGGTTCTGGACGCGCTGGTGTACCGCGCCACCGTTCTCGGCTTCGCCTTCTTCACCGTGGCCACCATCCTCGGCGCGCTGTGGGCGGCGGACGCCTGGGGCAGTTACTGGTCCTGGGACCCGAAGGAAACCTGGGCGCTCATCGTGTGGCTCAACTACGCCGCCTGGCTGCACTTCCGCATGGCGCGCGGCAGCGGCGAGGTGATGCTGTGGTGGAGCATTCTCGGACTCGGCATCACCGCTTTCGCCTTCCTCGGCGTGAACCTTTTTCTCAGCGGCCTCCATTCGTACGGTGAACTGTGAAAACCGCGGGCAAGGACATCAACGGCGCCGCGCTGGAGTACCACCGCGCCGCTCCGGCCGGCAAACTGGAGATTGCCGCCACCAAACCCATGGAGACGCAGCGCGACCTGTCGCTGGCCTACTCGCCCGGCGTCGCCGCCGCCTGCCGGGCCATCCGCGACGACGCCGCGGCGGCGGTGAAACTCACCGCGCGCGGCAACTTGGTGGCGGTGGTTTCCAACGGCACCGCGGTGCTCGGCCTCGGCGACATCGGCCCGCTGGCCGCCAAGCCGGTGATGGAAGGCAAGGCGGTGCTGTTCAAGAAATTCTCCGGCATCGACGTGTTCGACATTGAAGTCAACGAAACCGACCCGGACAAACTGGTGGACATCATCGCCGCCATCGCGCCCACTTTCGGCGGCATCAACCTGGAGGACATCAAGGCGCCGCAGTGCTTCATGGTGGAGGAGAAACTGCGCGACAAACTTTCCATTCCGGTTTTTCACGACGACCAGCACGGCACCGCCATCATTGTCGCCACCGCCATCACCAACGGCCTGCGGCTGGTGAACAAAAACCTGGGCGACGTCAAACTGGCCGCCTCCGGCGCCGGCGCCGCGGCCCTGGCCTGTCTGGATTTGCTGGTGAACATGGGCCTGCGCCGGGAAAACATCACCGTGTGCGACCGCGGCGGCGTCATTTACCGCGGGCGCGGCGCCGACATGGATTCGTACAAATCGCGCTACGCCGCCGACACCGACGCGCGCACCCTGCGCGACGCCATCGCCGGCGCCGACATTTTTCTCGGCCTGTCGGGGCCGCGGGTGGTGGACCGGGACATGGTGAAGTCCATGGCCGGCAACCCGGTGATTCTGGCCCTCGCCAACCCCGACCCGGAAATTCTCCCGGAAGAGGCGATGGCCGCGCGCGACGACGTGGTCATGGCCACCGGCCGCTCCGACTACCCCAACCAGGTGAACAATGTTTTGTGCTTTCCGTTTATTTTTCGCGGCGCGCTGGATGTGGGGGCGACGGCGATTAATGAGGAAATGAAAATCGCCTGCGTGCGCGCGCTGGCCGACCTGGCCATGGCCTCGTCGTCGGACGTGGTGGCGCGGGCATATGGCGGACAATCGCTGACTTTCGGCCGCGACTATTTAATTCCGCGGCCCTTTGACCCGCGCCTGATCACCGAAATCGCCCCGGCGGTGGCGCGCGCCGCCATGGACAGCGGAGTCGCCACGCGCCCCATCGCCGACTTTGAGGCCTACCGCCAGCAACTCAGCCGCTTTGTGTTCCGCTCCGGCTTTGTGATGAAGCCGGTGTTCGACCGCGCGCGCGAAAATCCCATGCGCCTGGCCTACGCCGAAGGGGAAAGCCGCCGGGTGCTGCGCGCCGCGCGCCAGGTGCTGGATGACAGTCTGGCGCGCCCCATTCTTATCGGGCGGCCGCCGGTGATTGAGCGGCGCATCGCCGAGATGGGCCTCGGCATGCGCGCCGGGGAGGATTTTGAACTGGTCAACATTCACCAGGACGACCGCTTCCGCGCCTACTGGAGCGCCTACCATGAACTGCTCGGGCGCGGCGGCGTGTCCACCGAGGAGGCCAAGACCGTGGTGCGCACACAGAACACCGCGGTGGCCGCGCTGATGGTGAAACTCGGCGACGCCGATGCAATGCTGTGCGGAACGGTGGGAAGATTCCGCCAGCACCTGCGCCATGTAACCAGGGTGATTGGCCGGAGTCCGGGGGTGATGCAGTGCTCGGCGCTCACCGGGCTGGTGCTGCCGAAAGGCACGTTCTTTTTGTGCGACAGCCATGTCACCGCCGACCCGGGCCCCGGTGAACTCGCCGAGATGGCGCTGTTGGCCGCCGAGGAGGTGCGCCGTTTCGGCATTGAACCGAAAGTGGCGTTTCTTTCGCATTCCAACTTCGGCGGCAGCAATGAAAAGTCGGCGGAGAAGATGCGCGCGGCGGTG
Source organism: Gammaproteobacteria bacterium (assembly GCA_007570945.1). Lineage (GTDB taxonomy): Bacteria > Pseudomonadota > Gammaproteobacteria > Arenicellales > Spongiicolonaceae > Spongiicolonus. The sequence continues at coordinate 3,679 of RKSH01000067.1, forward strand.
AACCTGCTGCGGGAACGCCGCCCGGATTTTATTTTTGACGGTGAGATGCAGGGCGACTGCGCGCTGTCCCAGGAAATTCGCGACATCATTCTGCGCAACTCGCCGCTCAAGGGCGGCGCCAACCTGTTCATCATGCCCAACATAGACGCCGCCCACATCGCCGCCAGCCTGCTCAAAACCCTCGGCGGCGGCGTCTCCATCGGCCCCATCCTGGTGGGCATAGCCCAGCCCGCGCACATCGTCACCCAGTCCATCTCGGTGCGCGGCCTGGTGAACATGAGCGCCCTGGCGGTGGTGCAGAGCGCGGAGGGGGGAAATGAAAAATCCCGGCGTCAAATTTGACGAAGATGTTATTTATGGGACACGCTTTCTTTCCTATTGACACAAGAAATTTCCGTTGTATGGTGGCGTTCAGTCTTGTCAATTTAAGAGCCCTGTTAGTGGAAAGCCGCGGAATTATACGATGAACAACTCACCCAAAACACAAGACTTGCCATATGAAGTGTCGGCCGACCGGGCGGTGCAATACGGCGGCCGATTCCCCGCCGGCAGAAAAATCAAAGGCGA
>RKSH01000011.1 GCA_007570945.1 Gammaproteobacteria bacterium
GCGCGCAAGAGGCGTTGTCGCTTATGATGGCGCGCGAGCGGCAAACCGAATTCCTCGCCGATTTGATGGAGGAGCATGACTTGCCGAAAGTGGTTTTAGGCAAATCGTTCAAGCCGGAGTCCAACATCACCGTCGGCAGCCCGGCCATTCTTCTGGCGAACATCCTGCGCGAGCGCGGGCATGAAGTCACATGTTTTGACCCGCACCTGGACGGCGACGCGCCCGACTTCGCGCCATCGGTTTTTCTGGTGGGGACGAAGCACGCCTACTTTTTCCAAATGCGCTTCCCGGCCGGCTCGGTGGTGATTGACCCCTGGCGCTACATCCCGGATGCCGAGGGCGTGCCCGTCGTCCGGGTCGGGGAGTAATAGCGGGACGCATTCGTCGACTCCGGCGACGGCAACGGTCAAGGAAATTCTCCGCCGGCAATTCGCGTATTTCTAAACAGAAAATTCCCTCTGCCATGGCCGTTGCCCTGGATTAATTTAAATCCCCGGGCGTATAAAAAATCGACCACCGCAGGCAGGGTTGCCTCCTGTTTCGGTCCCCGTTCCGGGCCAAGGTCGGCGGCGACATACTCTATGCGGTCAAGAATTCTTTCCGCCCCTTCCAAAACTTCAGGCTCGGCGCCTTCGGTTTCCACTTTCAAAATTTTGATTCCGCCGATGCATCCATGTTCAGCGGCAAAAGTTTCCAGCGTAACCACCGGAATTTCCCGGATGGAATCGTATTTTCCGGGCTCAAAAATGGAACTGTCGTCATTGTAGGAGACGGATTTGTAAAAACGGACGCGGCTGTCTTCTTTCCACAACGCTTGTTGCAGAACCGTGGCTTCGGGATTATTCAACCGGCAACACATCGCCTCTTTCGCGACCGGCTCCAGAGCATAATATTAGATTTTGCATTTTCTCAGCAAGCGATAATACATGCCAATCTCGCCGATGTTTGCGCCCACATCCACAACCACGTCATCATCGGCAACGTCCACCGTGTCCAACGAATACATGCGCGCCAAACCCTCCAGCCGTTCGACCACGCCACGGCGAAAACCGCCGCGCTGGGCCTGGTGTGAACGTGAAAGATACATGCGCGCGTCATGCCCGGTGATGGCGGCATGATAAATTCCTTTCCCGGCATCGTAATGAAGCCATGGGCCGCCCCGCAGGCCGTAGTTGAGATTAAAAATACGGCAGAACATTTTCCCAAGGAGGGAAAATTGCCATTGTCTGATTGGATTGCCCATCCGACCGCGCCGCCGCTCAGTAATCCCTGAACATCCTTTCCAGTGGACGGAAAATAATCGGCGGATATGTTTTGAATGCTTCCTTGAAATAAAACCATGCGTCCCGCCCGCAGAATTCGCGATGGTCGCGCATGCGGCCGGGAATTCTATACAGAGTGCAGGCGAGAGTACGGCGGCTAATCTTGCGGCATGCCCGCATCGCGTCCAGATAACAAAGTTGAACTTTGCCAACAATGTAACGCCCGTAATCCTCACCGGCGCAACTTGTTAAACTTCCGTTGTGGAAGCGGTATTTATAGAGAACCTTGTCCAGATATCTGAACTCGGTTAAAAAATACAACCGAAGAAAATATTCATAATCTTCGGTCAGCACCCAATTGTTGTCATAACCGTGGGTTTGTGCGGCGACAGCGGCACGGTAAAGAAAGCAAGGACCGATGACGGGCGTATGCGGCAAACGTTTCTGCGGACGTTTTCCGACACGGCGGCTGTGCATATTTGGGATGTAAGCTTGCGTACTTTCATCAAAGCGCATGTAGTTGGAAAACACGAAGCCGATGCCCGGATTTTCATCCAGTTCGGCGACGAGGGTTTCCAGGGCCTCGGGGTAGTAGGCGTTGTCATCCGATGTCCATGTCAGGTACTTACCCCGCGCCCGTGAAAATCCGATGTTTAAACTATTCGGTAGCCGCTGGTTGGTTTTGTTGCGGACAGCGCGAATTCTGGAATCCCGCGCCGCATAATCGCCGATAATTTCCGCTGAGCGGTCGGTGGAGCAATCGTCCACCACTATCAATTCCCAATCGCGCAACGATTGGCCGATGCAACTCTCTATGGATTCGGCGAGGAACCGTTCGCCGTTATAAACCGGCAGAACAATGGAAACTTTTGGGGTGGCGGCGCCCATCACCCTCGCTCCCGGCCAGAAGAGGCCAGAAAATCGGCAATCCGCCCGGCCGCCTGGCCATCCCCATATGGATTGGTTAATGAATTGGGGGGGGGGTAACCATTTGTTTAATAATGGATTTTTCTATATCCGCGCGCGCAGTGCCAACCAAACGGTTAAACCCGGCGGCCACCGCCTCCGGCCGCTCGGTAACATTGCGAATCACCAGGACGGGCACGCCAAAAGTCGGCGCCTCTTCCTGCATCCCGCCGGAATCGCTGACAATAAACTTTGCCGCTTTCATCAGGTTAATAAAACTCAGGTAGTCCAATGGACTGACCAGGTGGATATTAGAGGATTTCTGAAAATAGTCAACCGCCGCCCGACGAACCGCCGGATTCAGGTGCACCGGGTAAATAAAATTCCACCCGGGATGCCGACTCGCCACTTTTTCAAGGGCTGAAAAAATCTCCCGATAAGCGCCAGTAAAATTTTCCCGGCGATGCGCCGTAAGCACGACAATATTATCCATTCCCGCAAACGGCGCAAGCGGCGACTGTTCCCAGTCAAAGGGCATCGCCCCTGCCCACAACAACGCATCCACCACGGTGTTTCCAGCCAGCAAAATATCATCCGCTGCCACGCCCTCCGCGCGCAAATTCTCACATGCGCTTACCGTCGGGGCAAAATAAGCCTGGCAGTGAATGTCGGCAACCCGGCGGTTAAACTCCTCGGGAAAGGGGTGCTGAAAATTGCGGCTTCTCAGCCCCGCTTCCACATGCCCAAAACATCGGCGGTTAAAGTGTGCCGCAATTGATGTCGCAAGCACCGTCACCGTGTCCCCCTGCGCCAGCACCCAGTCAGGCCGGGCATCCGCCATGATGCCATCCAAATTTTCAATCAGGCGGGCGGTTACCGCGCAAAGACGCTGGTCATGGACCATGACATTTACCGAATAGTCCGGCGCCAGCGCAAAAAGTTTAATCAGCGGCTCGGCCAATTCCCGGTGCTGCCCCATAAAAGCCACTTGCGTTTCAAATTCACCCGGCCGGGCGCGCAATTCACGAATCACCGGCGCCATCTTGATGGCCTCGGGGCGGGTGCCGAAGACGGCCAGCACTTTTTGCCGCGCGCCGGGAGCCCCCCTCACCCCCTCAAACATGCTCCCCGCCATTGATGTGAACCTCCGCCCCGGTCATGTAACTGGAATCGCCGCCGCACAAAAAGAAAATGGTCCGCGCCACCTCTTCCGGCGTGCCGAGGCGGCCCATGGGAATGTCCTTCAGCAGGCCCTCGGTGCCCGGCGACAGAATGGGCGTGTTGATTTCCCCGGGCGCGATGGCGTTGACGCGCACGCCGAGGGGGCCGAAGTCCGCCGCCATTTCCCGGGTCAGCGCGGCAAGGGCGGCTTTGGAGGTGGCGTAGGCGCTGCCGGCAAAGCGGTGCACCCGGCCGCCGGCGATGGAGGTGACATTGACGATGCTGCCGCGCCCGGCGCGCAGCTCCTCGATCAATTCCGTGGCCAGCACCATGGGCGCGAAGAAGTTCACCTGAAACACGCGCATCCAGTCGCCCATGCTGGTGTCCAGCGCGCCCAGCCGTCCGCCGTCCGCGGCTTTGGGCGAGATGGCGGCGTTGTTCACCAGCGCATGCAGCGCGCCGTCCTCCAACTTGGCGCGCAACCCGTCCACACCGGCGGCGCGGTTGCCGGCGTCACCGAGGTCGATTTGAATGTGGTTGTCGGGCCCGCCGCTCCACGGGCACTCGTGGGAAAACGCCCGCCGCGAACAGGTGATTACCCGCCAGCCTTGCCGCTCAAACTCCTTCGCCGTGGCATGCCCGATGCCGCGGCTGGCACCGGTCAAAATCAACGTCTTGGTTTGCCCGCCCATGCCGCCGAGAGTATCGCCGTTGGCGCGTTGCGGCAAGTGGCGGTGAGGGCGCCGCTGGCGTCGACTGACCCCGCCCTCTGACCGCCCGCGGGATTTCCCCTTGACTCCCTCCGCCATGTGCCACACTCCCCGCCAACATCAACCCGCGCCTTATCGGAGGCCTCTGTCATGAAAACCCTGCAATCCCTGCACACCCGCACCCGTCCCATCT
>RKSH01000096.1 GCA_007570945.1 Gammaproteobacteria bacterium
AGACGCCGAGGGTGAATTTGCAGGGTTTGCAGTTATAATCCCGCGCAGAGGTTTCCCGGCGGCTCATCGGCCAGGTAACCGCACCATTCCAACTTTCCAACAGAGGAGTTTCCACAATGAAAATTCATGGCTTGACCGCGGTCATCACCGGCGGCGCTTCCGGCATGGGGGCGGCGACCGGGGCCTATCTGGCCGGGCGCGGGGCGCGGGTTGCGCTTCTGGACACCAACGCCGATGCGCTGAAAAAGCGGACGGCGGAAATCGGCGGTGACGCATGCGCCGTGGTCTGTGATGTGACCGATGCAGAGTCCGCCGAGCGGGCCATGGCCGAGGCGGCCAAAACCGTCGGCGCGCCGCAGGTGCTGGTCAACTGCGCCGGCATTGCCGACGCCGGGCGCGTGGTCGGCCGCAAGGGGCCGTTGCCGCTGGAGGCGTTCACCAAGGTTATTAGCGTCAATCTCATCGGCAGCTTTAATGTGATGCGCCTCGCCGCGGCGCAGATGATGCAAAGCGAGCCGTTGAACGAGGACGGCGAGCGCGGCGTGGTCATCAACACCGCCTCGGTGTCGGCTTTTGACGGTCAAATCGGCCAGGCCGCCTACAGCGCATCCAAAGGCGCCGTCGTCGCCATGACCTTGCCGGTGGCGCGGGAGTTTGCCAATTTCGGCATCCGCGTGATGGCCATCGCGCCCGGCATAATTCACACGCCCATGCTCAGTGGCATGCCGGCCGAGGTGCAGGAGAGTCTGGCGGTGCAGGTGCCGTTCCCCAAGCGTCTCGGCGACCCGGTGGAATACGCCAAACTGGTGGAGCACATCATTGAAAACCCGATGCTGAACGGCGAGGTGATTCGCATGGACGGCGCGATTCGGATGCAGGCGAAGTGACCGCCGTCACCGCCGCGGCGGTGCGCAAACTTGTGCGGCGGCATCAGGGCCTCACCCTCAGCCGGGTGCTGGTTGCTGCGCTCGGCGTTTCACGAGGAGCGTCTGTTTGCGTTTCTGTGGCTGGTGCAGGCGTATCAGCGGGGGAGCGAGGAAGAGCGAAAAAAAAATTTTTACACCGTGTAGATTGGCAAACGCGACCCTGCGGCGGAGGAAAAGTTTCTCAGACAGCACCACAAAAAAATGCCGCGTATCATGTGCGCTACGCCATAGGAAAATTTTCCGAGCGCAGGCGCATGCAATACCTGCGCGGCATGGCGGTCTGAACCCGCGCTCAGCCGTCTTCCATGCTCCGCGCCGCCTCGCGCAGTTTATATTTCTGAATCTTGCCGGTGGAGGTTTTCGGCAACTCCCGGAACACCACGGTGCGCGGAATTTTGTAATGCGCCATGTTGTCGCGGCAGAAAGCGATGATCTCCTCCGCGCTGACCGCGCCGGCGTCTTGCTTAAGCGCGACAAACGCGCACGGCGCCTCGCCCCATTTTTTGTCCGGGCGCGCCACCACCGCCGCCTCCAGCACCGCCGGGTGGCGGTAAAGCACGTCCTCCACCTCAATGGAGGAAATGTTTTCGCCGCCGCTGATGATTACGTCCTTGGAGCGGTCTTTGAGTTGCACATAATTGTCGGCGTGCATCACGCCGAGGTCGCCGGAGTGAAACCAGCCGCCGCGAAACGCCTCCTCGGTGGCGCGCGGATTTTTCAGGTAGCCGCGCATCACAACGTTGCCGCGAAACATCACCTCGCCCAGGGCCTCGCCGTCGGCGGCCGCCGGCGCCAGCGTTTCGGCGTCGGCCACCGTCAAATCCTCCAGCACATGGTAAGGCACGCCCTGGCGCGACTTGAGCGCGGCCTGCTCATCGGCCGGCAGCGCGTTCCACCGCGGCTGCCACGCGCACATCACCGCCGGGCCGTAGGTTTCAGTCAGACCGTACACATGCGTCATGTGAAAATTCATTTTCTCCATCGCCGCCAGCACCGAGGCCGGCGGCGGCGCGGCGGCGGTCATCACTTCCACGGTGTGCGGCAGCGGCCGGCATTCCTCGGGCCGCGCGTTGAGCAGAAAATTCAGCACGATGGGCGCGCCGCAGAAATGGGTGACATTGTGCTCGGCGATGGCGGTGAAGATGTTCGCCGCGCTCACCTTGCGCAAGCACACGCTGGTTGCGCCGAGGGCGGCCAGCGTCCACGGAAAGCACCAGCCGTTGCAGTGAAACATCGGCAGCGTCCACAGGTACACCGCCTCGTGCCCCATCTCCCAGCCCACCGCGTTGGACAGCGCGTTCAGGTAGGCGCCGCGGTGATGGTAGACCACGCCCTTGGGGTTGCCGGTGGTGCCGGAAGTGTAGTTGAGCGCAATCGCCTGCCACTCGTCGGCCGGCATGCGCGGTGCAAAATCGGCGGTGCCTGCGGCGAGAAAAGTTTCGTAGTCAGTTTCGCCGGCGCGTTCACCGTTTTTATCGTCCACGTCGACAATGTCCACCACCAGCGGCGGCTCCGCCATGCCGCGCAGCGCATCGGTGACCGTCGCCGCCAGTGACGTGTCTGCAAGCAGCACCCGCGCCTCGCCGTGCTCCAGAATGAAGCGCACCGTCGCCGCATCCAGACGCGTGTTAATGGCGTTCAGCACCGCGCCGCACATGGGCACCGCGAAGTGCGACTCAAACAACGCCGGTACGTTGGGCGCCAGCACCGCCACCGTGTCGCCGGGCTCCACCCCGCGCTTGGCCAGTGCCGCGGCCAGTTTTCTGCAACGCGTGTTGACCTCCGCCCAGGTGATTCGCGCATCGCCGTGAATCAGCGCGGGGTGATGCGGATACACTTTGGCCGCGCGGGCGAGAAAACTGAGCGGCGTCAGCGGCGTGTAGTTGGCGGGATTCTTTTCCAAGCCGGTTTCGCGGGAGTTGTTCATGGCGGGCGCGGCAACTTCACTTGACAATATACCACCCTCACCGCGCGCCGAGGTCTTCCGCGACCCGCCGCAGGCGGTCGGGGTGGTCGCTGATGATGCCGTCCACCCGCCAGCGGACCAGCCGTTGCATGTCGCGAACTTCGTTCACCGTCCACGGCAGCACCCGCAACCCCAGCGCATGCGCATGTTCCACGTCATCGCGGCTGAGACTGCGGTGGTCGGGCAGCCACGCATCGCCCGCGCAATGCCGCGCCATGGCCGCCGGTCGGTGGTCAAATTGCGCCGAGTCCATTTCAGTCCACCGCCGCAAATCCTCACCGCCGCCGAGCCCGCTGAGATAGCCGGTTTGAATTTCCGCCGCCGCCTCGCGCACCACGCGCAAGATGGGCCAGTAAAAACATTGAATCATCGTCCGCCGCGCAAGTCCGAGCCGGCGCACTTCGTCCACCACGCGCCGCGCAAAGAAATCCGGCGCGGCGGTGGCCGCGGCATCGGCCGGCGAGAATTTAATTTCCAGGTTGAACCGCACCTCACTCGCCGCTGCCAACGCCGCCACTTCGGCCAAAGTCGGAATGCGCGCGCCATCACACGGCGTTTGTTGTGGAAATTTTTTCGCGTAATCCGAGCGCGGGTTGATGTGGCCGATGTCGTAGGTTCGCAACTCGGCCAGAGTCAAACTGCGCACCGCAATGTCGCGGCGGTCGAGCCACCTGCCGGCCGCATCGCGGCACAAGTGCGGCGACAGGCGGCGGTCGTGCACCACCACCACCTCGTCGTCGGCCGACAAGCCGAGGTCCATCTCCAGCGCGTCCACGCCGATGGCGAGGGCGCGGGCGAAAGCGGGCAGGGAATTTTCCGGTGCCAGGCCGCGCGCGCCGCGGTGGCCGTGGATTTCAAATGTGCGGGAGTTCACTCTGGAAAAAATGCGCGCCATGTTTGCAACCCATTTTATAATAGCAGGCGATGGGCGGCGTTGACCGAGGTTTTAAGTTTCTTGCCGGCGCCGGCTTAAACCTGGCCGCGGTGTTCAACCACGACACATTGCCGCCGGATGTCAAACAAAGCCTGCGCGCACTGCCGGCCGCCGATGCAAATCTGCCGCAATTAATTCTGCTCGGCGCCGCCGGCCGGGGACTGTGGCGGGCGATGGGCGGCGCCGGTGAGGGCGACGCGGAAAATTCTTCCGTCCACCCGGTGGACCAATACAGCACGACGGTCACAAAAAAATTCATCGCCCAACACCTCGGTGCGCCGCGCGTTTGTTTTTTGTATCCGGGCGATTTTCCCCTGCCGCTGCAGCAACTGGGCGCGGCACTCGGCTGGTCGCACCCGTCGCCGCTGGGTTTGCACATTCACCCTGA
>RKSH01000001.1 GCA_007570945.1 Gammaproteobacteria bacterium
CTAAAACGATGCATCGACTTCACGCATGAACTCGGCACATCGACAGCGCGCATCATGAGTTGCAAGCGCGAGACGATTTTATTCGGCGGCGGCGCCGCCGAGCAGTGGGTGGTGGCGAACGGCGTGTGGGATAAACTCAAAGCGCTGTTGAAGTTGGCACGGTGCGAGGATGTTAAGTTGGTTAGTCGGTGGCTCCTACACGGCGTTGAAAAACAGCACCGCCCGTTGGCCCGTCCATACGCCGGCAAATGCAATGCATGGCACGGCAATCAACCAGCGCAGCGGTTGGGAAAGATTCGGCCTGCGCTTTTGAATTAGATGCAGAAGAGGCCAGATTAGCAGCACGATGGCAATCTGGCCAAGTTCCACGCCGATGTTGAATGCAAGCAAACTCTGCCACAAATTGGGCGCGTTGATTTGCAGAATTTCCCGCAGCACAAATGAAAAGCCAAGCCCGTGCAACAGGCCGATGGCGGTGGTCACAAAAAATGAAGAACTCCCTTCACGGCGCGCCAACGCCGCCATTGCCGCATAAATGATCGACAGGGAGATGCCCGCCTCGACCGCAGGCACAAACCACGCCGCTTTCGGCGCCAGCCCGAAAAAACCACTGGCGAGGGTGATACTGTGCCCGAGGGTGAAGCCGGTCACTCTCCACAGCAAACCGCCAATGGTTGCCGCGCCGATGATTAAGCAGATGACAAACAGCACATGGTCCACCCCTTTCAGTATGTGGACGCCGCCTTCGACGATAAAAGTCCACGCGGCGGCGAGCGTCGAGCGGCTGACCCGAATCGGTTCCTGCAGCAAACCGGTGGCGCGGAATATTTTAGTGCCGCCGGGGAAATGGTCAAGAACCAGGTTCGCGGTTTGCCCCTGGCCGGGGAGGCCGGGATTGAGAGTGCTTGACAGCGCGTAGGAGGACAGCGCGCCATCGGTGCGGTAGCGCAACATGACATCGGTGACGGTGTCGCCGACAAAAATCTCCCGCTCGCGGCTGAGGGTTGGCGGCGCAGCGAACGCCGCTTTCACCTCTGCAAGGGTGGCGAACGGCGGCTGACTGTCGGCCGGGTGGAGCCGTACTTTCTCAACCTCGGCGGGCACCGCGGCACCGTCGGCAACAAAGCGGTGGCCCGTGGCAACAAGTTGGCCCAGACCAAGGGAGGCTTTCTGCAGGGCGGCGTGGTCAATGTAGTGCATCAGTTGGCCGTCTTCCATGCGGTTGTAGGTGTAGGGAGCGGCCTTGCGGCCATCTTCGGCGCGTTGTTCACCGAACAGCGGCGCCAGAACATAAGGCGTCGGCAGCCGCATATACAGGTATGCGCCGTCCGCGAGGCGCTCAACATGCATAATGCGAATGTTCACATTCAGTTGGAAGTGCGCCCCCGCCGGCGCCGGCGCCCACAAGCAGGCGCAAAAGATGAGAAACAAAACCGGCGCCTTCAGAATGCGCACGATAGAAGTCAAGGGGGGAATATTTCCCGGTGCACGATAAATCCGGGCGGCAACACGGCGCCGCCGCCCGGATGCGGGCTTTACATTTTTACTTTGTTGTGCGAGCCGAAGTAATACACATGGCCTTTCTTGCCTCGGAGGTCGGCCTTGCGAATCATCACCGAGGGCGCGTCCAGCATGATGACATACAACGTGTTGTCCATGTGCCGCGCGTTGCCAGGAGCGCAAATTTTTTCCCGACCTTCAAATTGTTTGACCGCTTCGGTCCAGGGCACGATGCCGGGCGCAACGCACTGGTGCTTGTCGGCAACGCCACGAATCTTGACGTCGCCCAACTGGAAACTGCCGGCCATGCGGTCGAGCAACATGCTGGCGTCGATTTTGTCGAGTGCATCATGGTCAAAATGCGCGTGGGTGGACATGCCGATGTCCACTTCCACTTTGGGAAAATCGAGCCGATACCAAAGACCCCAGGCACCGGATGGATCGTTACGCCATGGATCCACCAGCAGGGAAATCCCCCTGGGCGAGGTGATACTGAACGATGAGTTGGAGTAATACGCCACCTCAACGCCACCGCTGTCCGCTCTCAGCCCGCCTTCATTCTGCACTTGAATCAGACGATTGTGATTTTTGCCGGACATCCATGAAGTCAGCCCGGTGGTGACCGCATCATTCGCCTGAGCGACGACGCCGACCACGATTGCCACAGCGGCAATGCCGCTTAAAGCGGCGGTTTGCCAGGTTTTCATAGTGTTACCCTCCCGATATAAGCAAACGATGTAAATGGTGATTTCAACGGTAACAGGCTCACTTCGGGGCGTCAATAATGGTTTTTCAACAGGAAAATGCCGGTTAAGTTGTCATGACCCTAAGTAAAAACCGGAGGCGGCCGCACAAAACAAAACCCCCGTCCAGCAATGGAAACAGGGGTTCTGAAAAATAAAAGCCCGGCAGTGTCCTACTTTCGCGCAGGATGACCCTGCACTATCATTGGCGCTAAGCGTTTTCACTTCTGAGTTCGGGATGGGGTCAGGTGGTTCCCGCTTGCTATTGCCACCGGGCAAACCGGTGTCAAAGACGACGTTGTTTTGTGCTCTTCAAGTTTTTCAAGTTTTTTGGGTGTTATATGGTCAAGTCGCACGGCCTATTA
>RKSH01000048.1 GCA_007570945.1 Gammaproteobacteria bacterium
GTTGCGAGTCGCCGGGCGGTGAGGATAACACGTTCACCGCGCGACCAGGCCGGCCGGGTTAATCCAGGTGCCGTTCATGCGCACCGACCAGTGTACCACGGCGGTGGAATTCCGCGGCGGTTGCAGTAGCGCGATGGCGTCGCCTTGCGCAAGTTGCGCGCCGGGGGTGATGGTTTGGGCGGCCTTGCCGAGCCCGCAAAAGATGCTGAACAGGCCGCCGCCGTGGTCCAGAATCATCCCATTGCCGCAGCCGCGCGCGCGCAGCGGCGTCGCCGCCGCCGCTGCCGGGGCGGTGACGGCGGTGCCGGCCGCGGCCTCAAAGGCCACGCCGATGGTGCCGGCCAGCGGCGCGCCGGGCGGAGTGTGCGCGCCAAAGGGGAACAGCAGCGGCGCATCCACCGGCGGCGTGAACCGCAGTTGCGGCCGGCGCTCGGCGGCCACCGCGGTGCGCCGCAGCACCTCGGCGTCGCGCCACCACCATTCGGCGTCGCCGCCCACGTCGGCGGCCGGCAGGCGCAAGGCCGCGATTTGCACAAACGGCCGCGGCGCGCCGACGGTGAACGTGCGGAATTGTTCGCGCCGGCTGCCCCCGCCCTCGGCGCGGTAGCGGATGAGGTATTCGCCCGGCGGCTGGTCGGCCGGGATGGCGGCGACGGCGTGCCATTGCTTGTCGTGAAATTGAGTCAGCACCGCGCGGCGGCCGAACCAGGCGCGCACATTGGCCGCCGCCGCCGCGCCCAGGGGCACCCACGCCGCCTCGCCTGGCGTCACCGATGCCGCATGCGCCGGGATGGCGGCGGCGGCGAGAAAAAAGCACAAAACAATTTTCGCCACGGTCAACTCTTCTTGTTCACGGTGCAGTGCAGCACGCCGCGCGCCAGTTGGGCGCGCACCCCGGCGCCGGTGTGGACGGCTTTGGCATCGGTGACGATCTGGCGCCCGGCATCGGTGAGAAACGCATAACCGCGCCGCAGCACCGCGGCCGGGTTCACCGCCTCCAGCCGCTGGCGCAGCGCGCGCAGCGATTGCTGTCGCAACTGCAGCAAAGCCGCCGGCCGCCGCGCCAGGCGCGCCGCCAGCGATGCGTAACGCAACTGTTCACGTTTGATTTTTTGCGCCGGCGATTGGCCGTGCAGCCGGGTGTGCAAGTTGCGCGCGTCGAAGCGGGCGGCGCGGATTCTGTTTTGCGCGGCGACGCCGAGTCTGCGCTGCAGTGACGCGAGTTGGCCGCGCACCGACTTGAGCCGCCGTGCCGGGTGCACCAGATGGCGGGCGAGGAAGTCAATGTTTTGCGCGCGGCCCTGCAGGATGTTGCGCAGGGCGGCGGCGGCGCGCGTTTGCCATTCGGTGAGGGCGGCGAGTTGCAGCGCAAGTTCCGGCGACAGCAGTTCGGCGGCGGCGGTGGGCGTGGCGGCGCGGCGGTCGGCGGCGAGGTCGGCGAGGGTGAAGTCGGTCTGGTGGCCGACGCCGGTGACCAGCGGCAGTTGGCAGCCGGCGATGGCGCGCGCCACCGTTTCTTCGTTGAATGCCCACAAATCCTCCAGCGAGCCGCCGCCCCGGGCGACGATGAGGGCGTCGCATTTTCGCGCGGCAACGTCGTTGTCGGCCAGCGCAATCATGCGCGCGATTTCCGCGGCCGCGCCCTCACCCTGCACCGACGCCGGGTAAACCATCACCCGGATGGCCGGGCAGCGGCGGCGCAATGTGCTCACGATGTCGCGCAGCGCGGCGCCGCTCGGTGAGGTAATGACGCCGATGGCGGCGGGAAATTTTGGCAGGGGTTTTTTGCGCGACTCGTCAAACAATCCTTCGGCGGCGAGCTTGCGTTTGCGGATTTCCAGTTCCCGGCGCAGCGCGCCCTCGCCGGCCTCCTCCAGGTGCTGCACAATTAATTGGTAGTCGCCGCGCTCCACATACAGGCTGAGGGTTGCGCGCAGCACCACTTCCATGCCGTTGGCGGGGCGCGCCGCGGAGAACAGCCGGCGGTTTTTAAAGAAAGCGCAGCGGATGGAGGCGGCGTCATCCTTCAATTGAAAATACAGATGGCCTGAGGCCGGCGCGCTCAGCCCGGAAATCTCGCCGCTCACCGTCACCTCCGGCCAGCGCGACTCGAGCAGCGACCGCACTTCACGGTTAAGCGCGCTGACCGTGTAACACTTGGCGGCGGCGGTGTTGCGGTTCAATTTGCCAATTCCTGTTCCATCACCAGGTAACCGGTGCGCCGCATGCCGAGTCGGCGGTAGCTTTGTTGCGCGTTTTTGTTGCGCTCCTCCACATACAGCCGCAGGCCGCAGACGCCGCCCCGGCAATCGGCGCGGCGGCGGACTTCACGGTACAGCGCGCGAAACACGCCCCTGCCGCGCTGCCCGGGCTGCACGAACACGCTCTGGATCCACCAGAAGTCACCGGCGCGCCAGTCGCTCCACTCAAAGGTGACCATCAGGCAGCCGGCCGCGCGGCCGTCCACCTCGGCCACCAAATAGAATCCTTTTTCCGGCGCCTCCAGCAGCGCCGCCACGCCGCGCTCCACGGTTTGCGGATGCAAGCGCTTGTCCTCGGTCTCAAGCGCCATGGCGACGTTAAAGCCGGCGAGGGTGGCGGCATCGCCGCGGCCGGCATCGCGGATGGTGACGGTGTTCATGACGGCGTGGTATTATTCCACAACGGGGCAATCATGAGCGACACCGGCGAAAACACCGCGCCCAAAACCCGCGCCGCGTTCATCGGCCTCGGCGTGATGGGCCACCCCATGGCCGGGCACTTGCAGCGCGGCGGGTTTGATGTGTGCGTCTACAACCGCACCGCGGCCAAGGCCGAGAAATGGGCCGGCGAGTACGGCGGGCGCGTTGCGGCGACGCCGGCCGAGGCCGCGGCCGGTTGTGATTTTGTCTGCGCATGCGTCGGCGCCGACGATGATGTGCGCGCCGTCACCACCGCCGCCGCCGGCGCTTTCCACGGCATGACGCGCGGCGCCACGTTCATCGACCACACCACGGCCTCGGCGGCGGTGGCGCGTGAGTTGGAACAGGCGGCGAAGGAAAAGCGGCTGCACTTTCTGGATGCGCCCGTGTCGGGCGGCCAGGCCGGCGCCGAGAACGGCGTGCTCACCATCATGGTCGGCGGCGAGGAGGCGGTGTTTGAGCGTGCGCGCACGGTGCTGGCGGCATATGGCCGGGTGGTGACGCGCATGGGCGAAGCCGGCGCCGGGCAGTTGACCAAAATGGTGAACCAAATCTGCATCGCCGGCCTGTTGCAGGCCCTGTCCGAAGGCCTGCACTTCGCCGGCCGCGCCGGGCTGGACGCCAAGCAGGTGGTGGAGGTGATTTCCGGCGGCGCCGCGCAGTCGTGGCAGATGGAAAACCGCGGCCGGACCATGGTGGACGATGAGTTTGATTTCGGTTTCGCGGTGGATTGGATGCGCAAGGATTTGCGGCTGTGCATGGAGGAGGCGCGCCGCAACGGCGCCGAGTTGCCGGTGACGGCGCTGGTGGACCAGTTTTACGCGATGCTGCAGCACGCCGGCGGCGGGCGGCGGGATACGTCAAGTTTAATTCGGCTGCTGGGCCGGGGCGGCGGGTGAAGTTTCAGATGACTTCGCATTGAATTTCACCGTCGGCAATGCCGCAACACAGGAAAATGATGCGGCGGATTTCATCCAGTTCTTCGCCGAGCGCGGCGGCGAGGGATTTTGCATAGTCCAGGTCGCCGGCGGTGAAGGTGGAATCCTTTTCAAAGATGAGCAGCACATCCAATTCCGGTTCTTCGGCAAGTATCCCGGTAAACACCCGGTAGTGTTCTGCAATTCGCGTGAACTGGTTCAGAGTCGCCAGTTGCGCCGCATATGTCAGCGCCTGCACCAGTGCATGTGTCGGGCCGGCCGATTCGGTCATTGCCTTAATCTCGGCGATGGCGGGAATTGGTTCACCGAACTGGTCCGCCGCCAGCAGCAGGTCAACGCCCCCGGCGCCGCTGTCTTTCCCCGCTTCGCCGGATTCAAGGCGCGACCTGGTGGTGCGGAACGGGGCGATTTCGTGGTCCACAAACCGCATGGTGTGTTCTGTATATTTAATTTCCCCCGCCGCCCGCGCCATTTCAACAAGACGGTTGGCGAATGCATGTTGCTCTTTTCTTGGCGGCCGTTG
>RKSH01000028.1 GCA_007570945.1 Gammaproteobacteria bacterium
GGGAAATGTTGACCGGGGCGCTCACAGATATTTTGAATATGTATGCCAATGACGGGGATTCTTCCGTCATGCGGAAACACATCACGATGGCCGTTGCAGGCTATGTTCCACACTCGGAGAAAGACCATGGCCAATCCACCAATCGTCAGTAACATCACCGACGTGTACCTGAAATACGGGATTGTTCAGGTCGGCAGAAAGCATCTTGCCCGGATGCCGACCGGGGATAAAAGCCTCAAAGTTGAGGCCGTGTTTGACCGCGGCAACAAGGCGCAGAAACTGACTTATGACCCGTTGAAAAACAGATTCTTCGGCGTCAAAGGCTGGTACAACGCGCAACAGGCAAAAGCCGGCGACAAGGTGTGCATTGAGCCCTTGAAAAAAGACAAATGCTACCGCCTGAGTCTGTTGCGCCGGTCGGAAGTCCGCGCAGGGGGCAAACAAAATCTGGCAAGCATCGGCAAAACACAAAAGAAAGGGCGCGGTGTTTCCGCCGTGGGCAAGCCGGTCAATTTCGGCGGCTTGGTCTATGCGCCGAATAATGAAGCCGGAGTGGTGCTGTTGTTCGGCATGATTTTTGAGGACCTCGGCATAATTGTGGAGGAAATCAAAAACGGTTTCCCGGACGCCACCATTCG
This sequence comes from Gammaproteobacteria bacterium, assembly GCA_007570945.1. Lineage (GTDB taxonomy): Bacteria > Pseudomonadota > Gammaproteobacteria > Arenicellales > Spongiicolonaceae > Spongiicolonus. Next base: position 639 of record RKSH01000028.1, read on the forward strand.
CCGGTTTAACGGCAAGGGCTGGGTCCGGGAGTTTGCCGAGTTTGAATACGAAAGCATGAATTTCAAAAAACACCGGCACGCGGCGGACAAGTGCGATATGATTGTCTGCTGGCGCGACAACTGGAAGCACTGCCCGCTGGAAGTGTGCGAACTTTCCTCGCTGATAAAGTTGTTGCCCAAAGACCGGCGACGGCTGGTCGCCAAAACTTTCACCTGACACAACCCGGGGGACTCACCATGGCCGATGCACAATACGACCAAATGCCGCGCGAAATCGAAAAGATGGATTACGCAATGAATCGCGCAACGGCGGCACTCATGGAAAAGTACAGTCCATCGTCCTTAACCGAAGATCAAGGGAATGATTCCCTCGCCATTCTGGACGCCCACCGCATTCCCGTGTGCGGTCTGCGGCAGGATTGGGCTGATGAGTTTGAATATTACCGCTCATAGGCGCATCCTCACAAAATGAAATTCTGACTGAATTTTTGCATAATAAAGACATCGCCCGGGAGCAACGGCAGTATATCGAGTTTCCGCCGCCGGCGTAATGGCGGAGAGGGAGGGATTCGAACCCTCGATAGGCTATTAACCTATACTCACTTTCCAGGCGAGCCCGTTCAACCGCTCCGGCACCTCTCCGTTTTGCCATTGTAACCGATTGCCGATGAAAAAAATTGCTTTCACCGTCACCGCCGCCGCGCTGGCCTTGTTTGCGTTTGCGTGGGGCGGCGGGGCGCGGGTTGACTGGCATTCGGCGTCGCGGGATTCGGCGGGGTTTGCGCCGCTGCCGGCTGAGGAGCCGGGCGCGGTGATTCAGGCGTACGCCGCGGCCTTGTGGGGCTGGCGCGGGTTGTTTGCCGACCACACGTGGATTGCGGCCAAGGCGCGCGGCGCGGATTCCTACACCGTGTATGAGGTCATCGGCTGGCGCCTGCCTTACGCCGGCACCGCGTTGCGGGTTGCGCGTGATGTTCCCGACCGCCATTGGTTCGGCGCGCGGCCCAAACTTCTGGTGGACGTGCGCGGCGCCGGTGCCGATGCGCTGGTGAAAAAACTGGACGCCGCCGTGCGCCGCTATCCGTGGGCCGACCGGTATAAAAAATTCCCCGGCCCCAACAGCAACACCTTCACCGCCTGGGTGGCGCGCGAAGTGCCGGAGTTGGGTTTGCGGTTGCCGCTGCGCGCCATCGGCAAGGGCTATGTGAGCTGCGCCAACTAAAACGCATTCTGAATCCACCGCATCTCGCGGCGCGGCCAGGCGCCGGACAGGGTGACGACGTCAAAACGAAACGGCCACTTGCGGAAGCGCCGGTAACGGCTGAGAAAAAACCCGGCGCAACTGCGGATGCGCGCCTGCTTGGCGCCGGTGACGGTTTCCTCGGGGCGCGCAAACTCCTTTGACTTGCGGTAGCGCACTTCCACGAACACCAGTTGCGCATCGTGTTTTTTGCGTTCGCGCATGATGAGGTCAATCTCGCCGCTGCGGCAGCGGAAGTTGCGCGCCACCGTGCTGAGGCCGCGCCGCTCAAGGTAACGCCGCGCCCGGCGCTCGGCGCGGCGGCCGCGCGCAAGATGCGCCGCGCCGCTCTTGAACCCGAACCGGGCAAAAAATTTCCCCGCCTTCGCCCTCACCCCCGCCGTCACGGTCCGCCCACCCCCACGGCCAGGCCGCGGCTGAACTGCCGCCAGTTTAAAGTGCGCATCACGCGGCCGTCCTCCCGCAGGCTGAGGTCGGCCGACATCCCCGGCCATTGCGCCGGCCAGGCGCCGCCGATGCGAAACACCAGACGGTAACTGTCCACGCCAAGCGCATAGAGGCGGTCCAGCAGTGTGTAACGGTCGGCGAAATTTTTCTGCAGTGCGGCGCGCAGCCCGGCCACCAGCCCGGCGTTCTGGGTCATCCACGGCATGTCGCCGAAGCGCACGCCGTTCAGGTCGGCATCCAGCGCCGGGTCGGGTTTGCCGGCGTAAATTTCGGCGGTGGCGTACACCGGCATATCGTGGCCGCGGTGAAAATTAATTTGCGGCTTGATGATGCGCCCGTTGGCGTAGTCGGCGGCGAGAAAAATACAGTCAATATCCCGCCGGCGGCGGGCGGCGAACTTGAAATTCTTTTCCCCCAGCGCCGCCGCCAGCCGGCGCATGCGCCCGCGGCTTTGGTCCAGATGAAGCAGCGAGCGGATTAGCCGTGAGTAGTCGCCGCCCCGGTTCTTGAAACTGCGCAGGTCGGCGATGGCGCCGCCGAGCTGCTGAAATGCCAGCACAAACGCATCGCCCAGGCGCCGGCCGTGGGGCGTCGCCGGGAACAAAACCGCCGCGCGACGGTGGCCGTCGGCAAAGGCGCGCCGTGCCACCGCCCGCGCCTCCGCCGCCGGGTCCAGCGCCAGTTGCAGCACCCGCGGCGGCAGCGCGATGTCGACGTTGCCGAGCAGAATGGTGGGGCGGCTCAGGCGGACGCCTCCGCCGCCGCTGATGGCGGCCACCGCGGCGCGCCCCAGCGGGCCCACAATCACATCGGCCTGCTCACTTGCCGCCAGGTCGTAGTAGGTGCCGGCCAACTCGGCGTCGGCGCCGTAGTCGTACACCGCCACCTCCGGCTTGTCCGGGTCGCTGCTGGCTTCGTGCATGGCGAGAAAGCCGTCGTGAAACGCGCGCGCCGCCCGCCCGAAACGCGATGCGAGCGGCAGCACCAGGGCGATGCGCCGCGGCTGTGCGGTGGGGCGGTCGAGCAGCTCTTCGCGCACCAAGCGTGCCGACGGGTGCGCGGCGTTGGCCGCCAGCCACGCGCCCAGGGCGCTGTTCAAAGTGTGGCGGTCGGCGGCGTGGTCCAGGTAAATCAGCGCAAGGTTAATCCAGCCGCCCTCCAGCGGGCCGGCGTGGCGCGACAGCGCATCCTCCAGCGTGGCGGCGTCGATGGACAGCAGCACGCGCCACAGGTCGTGCTGGTTGGCCAGCGCCTCGGCCTCGCTTTCCAGCGCCGAGTCACGGCGCATTAAATTAAGCGCCGCCGAAAGCGGCTGGCCGAGCAGCAGATGCAGTTCGCCGCGCAGCTGGTAAATGTCGGCCAGCAGACCGTTGGGCAGCAGCCCTTCGCGCAGCGCCTGGCCCAGGTCGTTAAGCGCGCGGGTGTAATGGCGTTTGGGAATGAAGGTGCGCGCCCGCAGGTAAAGCTTGCGCGCGTTCTGCTCGTGCCCGAGGTCCACCAGATCCAGAACATCCAGCACCGTTTCCGCAGCCTCCATCTGGCCCTGGTCCAGCAGCAACCGCGCCGCGCTCAACAGATGGGTGTCGCGCTCGGGCCGGTGGGTGAAGGCGGCGAGTTGCAGTTGACCCTCCACCGTGTCCTCGGCGGCATCCGGTGCGATGAGGATTTCCCCAGGCGTTGCGGCCGTGACTTCTCCCTCTTTCTGTTCTTCTTCTTTTTCTTTTTCCTCCGCCTC
>RKSH01000210.1 GCA_007570945.1 Gammaproteobacteria bacterium
CGGCGGCGGCGAGGGCGGTGCCGAGGGTGAGGAACGGCCAGTCCACCGGCGGCACCTGGTGGACGGCGGGGGCGGCGGTGAGTTCCCACAACTGCCAGAGGGCGGCGAGAAAAATCACCGGCGCGGCGAGCAGGAACGAAAAACGCACGGTGTCGGTGCGCGACAGGCCGAGCAGCAGGCCGGCGGTCATGGTGAGGCCGGAGCGCGATGCGCCGGGGATGATGGCAAAGGCCTGGGCGCAGCCCATCACCAATGCATCGCGCATGCGCAATTCACCGAGCCCCCGCACCGCCGGCCGCCGCCGCACATGCAATTCCGCGGCCCACAGGGCCAATGCAAACACCACCGTCGCCGCCGCAATCACCAGCGGCTTGCGCAGCAACTCTTCCACAAAACCGCCGCCGATGGCTAAGCGCAAAACCAGGGCGGCCAACACGATGGGGACGGTGGCGAGGGTGAGGGCGCGCAGCATTTTGAACTCGCCATGGGCGGCGCCCTGCAGCAAGCGGTAAAAATCACGCCGAAAATACGCGCACACTGCAAACAACGTGCCGAAGTGCAGCGCCACATCAAAGGCCAGCCCCTGCCCGCCCCAGCCGGCTAACAACGCCAAGTGGGCCGAACTTGAGACCGGCAGAAACTCGGTGAGGCCCTGCACCAGGGCGAGGGTGATGGTGCGCGGAAAATCCACCGCCGCCGGGGCTCAGGCTTGGGCTGTGTGCGCGGTCTTTTTGCCGGGCGCGCCGCGCTCAATGACGACGCCCACATCGCTGACGCCGCCCAATGCGCCGGGCTTGCGCACCCGCACCCGCACCCAGGGAAGTTCAAATTCGCCGAGCAGCATTTGGGCGATGCCCTCGGCCATGGACTCAATTAAATTGTACGATGACTCGCGCGTCATTTTTTTAATGCGCGCAAACACCTCGCTGTAATTCAGCACTTCGTCGAAAGAATCGCGCGCCGCCGCCTGTTGCACGTCGATGCGCATGTCAATATCCAACACCAGCCGGCGGGTGAGCTGCTTTTCCCATGCGTCCACGCCGATGGCGCAGTTGACGGCGATGCCGTGCAGGTAAATAATGTCCATTGCTCGCTTTTGGTTGAACTTCGGGCCGTGCACTTTACCAGCACTTTACCGGTTGCGCGTGCGGGGTGAAAACCGGCGGCTTGTTTCATGCTCACCGCCCTCCTCCTCATCAGCGCATACCTGCTCGGCTCGGTGTCAAGCGGCGTCTTGGTCAGCCGCGCTTATCGCCTCGGCGACCCGCGCAGCCGGGGCTCCGGCAACCCCGGCGCGACCAACGTTTTGCGCCTTGGCGGCGGCAAGGCCGCGCTGCTGACGCTGCTCGGCGACACCGCCAAGGGGTTGGCCGCGGTTCTCGCCGCCAAACTGCTGAGCGACCAGCCGCTGGTGTGGGCGGCGGCCGGGGGGGCGGCGTTTCTCGGCCATCTGTACCCGCTGTTCTTCGGCTTTCGCGGCGGCAAGGGCGTGGCCACCGCCATGGGCGCGCTGCTGGGCATGGACGCCGCATTGGCCGCGCTGCTGTTGGCGGTGTGGGCGGTGATGGTTGCGCTGTTTCGCTACTCCTCCCTGGCCGCGCTGACCGCGGCCGCGGCGGCGCCGTTCATCGCCTACGCCCTCGGCGGCGGCAACGCGCTGATTGCGTTGTGCGCGCTGTTGGCCGGGTTTTTATTCTGGCGCCACCGCGCCAACATCGCGCGCCTGGCCGGCGGCGGCGAAAGCAAAGTGCGGTGGACAAAACGGAGTCCGCCCTAAGTCACAAACTGTCCAGCGGCCAGCGCGGCCGCACGTCAAAACCCGGCGGGTCGTGTTGCCCCTCGCGCAACCGCCGCCACGCCGCAAGCGCAATCATCGCGCCGTTGTCGGTGCAAAACTCCGGCCGCGGATAGTACACCGTCCACCGTCCGCCGCCGCCATCACCCATCTCCCGCAACCGCCGGCGCAATGCGCGGTTGGCGCCCACGCCGCCGGCCACCACCAGCCGCGCGCGTTTGGTCTGCTCCATGGCGCGGCGGCATTTTTCGGCTAACGATTCCACCGCCGCATCCTGAAAGGCCAGCGCAATGTCGGCGACGGTCTGCGCCTCGGTGCCGTTTTTCTCCGCCGCCAACCGCGCCGCGGTTTTGAGTCCGCTGTAACTAAAATCCAGCCCCGGCCTTTTCACCATGGGCCGTGGAAAAACAAACCGCCCGCGTACGCCGCCCGCCGCCGCCCGTGCCACCGCCGGGCCGCCGGGGTAGCCGAGCCCCAGCAGGCGCGCGGTCTTGTCAAAAGCCTCCCCCACCGCATCATCCAACGTGCGCCCCAAAATGCGGTAGGCGCCGGCCGCCGCCACATCCACTAACAACGTATGCCCGCCCGAAACCAGCAATGCGACAAAGGGAAAATCCGGCGCCTCCTCCTCTAACATCGGCGACAGCAGATGGCCCTCCATGTGGTGCACCCCCACCGCCGCAATGCCGCGCGCCATGGCCAGGGCGCGCCCGGCCGCGGCGCCCACGAGCAACGCGCCGGCCAGGCCGGGGCCGGCGGTGTAGCCGACGCCGTCCAAATCGCCCACCGTGATGCCGGCGCGGTGCAGCGTTTCCTCAATCAGGCCGGGCAGGACGCGGACATGGTCGCGCGCCGCCAATTCCGGCACCACGCCGCCGAATGGCCGGTGGGTATGCAGTTGCGATGCCAGCATGTGCGCGCGCAACCCGCGGCCGCTTTCATACACGGCGACGCCGGTGTCATCGCAGGAAGTTTCAATGCCGAGAACGCGCATGAGCATGGCGCTTGCGCCGCCGCGCCGGCGGGTGCTACACTCGTCCGCCCCGCAACAACCGCAAGCCGAGGAACATCATAATGCCAAGCATCCGCGTCCGCCAAGACGACCCCTTTGATGTCATTCTGCGCCGCTTCCGCCGCTCGTGCGAGAAAGCCGGCGTATTCACCGAAGCCCGCCGCCGCGAGTACTACGAAAAACCCACCACCGCCCGAAAACGCGCCGCCGCCGCCGCCGTCAAGCGGGAACTCAAGCGCGTCTCCCGCCAACAGGCCAGGCGGACACGGCTGTACTGACCCTCACCGCCGCTTCACAATCACACCCGCCCGGCCGCGAATTCGCGCAGCCATAACTGGCCGGGGCGGAGGCCCATGGTTTTTCTGAGCAGGGCGCGGCGGACCGGGGGCAGGAAATTCAGGGCGCCGAGGACGAGGGCGCGGGCGGCGGCGGCCGGGGGGGCCGGGTTGGCGAAAGCGGTGACCAGGCCGTCGGTGAAGGTGGTGACGGCGAAAGTGTCGCGGCGCCGAGCGGCGGCGTAACCGGCCATGGCGCGGGCGCCGCCGATGTCCTCGCCGGCGGCATGGGCCCGGGCAATCACACTGCACAAATCGGCCACATCGCGCAGGGCGAGGTTGAAGCCCTGGCCGGCGACGGGGTGCACGGTGTGGGCGGCGTTGCCGGCGAGGGCGACGCGGGCGCGGGCCGGCGGTGTGCAGGTGGCCAGAGTCAGCGGGTAAACATGGCGCGGCTTGGGCGAGTGGAACCGCCCGGCGCGGTGGCCGAAAGTTTCCTGCAGCACTGTGATAAACCCGGCGTCGTCCAGCGCGGCATGCTGTTCGGCGCGGGCGTGCGGCAAAGTCCACGCCACGGCAAATTGCGCCTCGCCCGCCGGCAACAGCGCCAGCGGACCGTCGGCGGTGAACCTCTCATGTGCACAGTTGCGGTGGCCGCGGTCGGCGGCGACCATGGTGACCAGCGCCGACTCGCGGTAGTGTTTCACCGTGCGCCGCAGGCCGGCGGCGTCCAACAAACTGGAACGTCCGCCGTCGGCGATGACCACAAGCGATGCTGAGAGAGTTTGCAATGCGCCGTCGCCGCCGACCGTCACCGCATCCGCCGCGGCGCTGAGCGATTGCGCGCGCGCCGGGCACAGCACGGTGATGTTGCCGGCTGTGGTGATAATTTGGCGCAGCGCCTCGCCGACGTCGCGGTGGGCGGCGACATAGCCGAGGGCGTCGGTGCCGGCGTCGCGGCAGTGCAGATGGGCGGCGCCGGGCCAGCCGCGCTGGGAGACTTCAATGCGGTGGATGGGGCAGGCGGTTTGTGCAATGCGCCGCCATGCGCCCATGGCGGAAAAAATCCGCCGCGAACTGTAGGTGAGGGCCACCGTGCGGCGGTCGAAACTCACCTGCCGCGGCGAGTCAAAGGCCTCCGCCTCCACCACCATCACCCGCAACGGTCCGCCGGCCAGCGCGGCGGCCAATGCGGCGCCGGTCATGCCGCCGCCGATGATGGCGACGTCGCAACCACCGTTCATGTTCACCGCGCCATCATCTCCTCCACCGCGGCCGGTGTAGACGGCGCGGCCTGGGTGAGTACCTGGTTGCCGCTTTTGGTGACCAGCACGTCGTCCTCCATGCGCACCCCGGTGCCGCGCAGGCCGGCCGGCACGTCGCCACCAAAGAGGTACAAGCCCGGCTCCACGGTCAGCACCATGCCGGGCCGGAGCGTGCGCCATGCGCCGTCCACTTTGTAGGCGCCCACATCGTGCACATCCATGCCCAGCCAGTGGCCGGTGCGGTGCATGTAGAATTTTTTGTAGGCGCCGCTGTCCACCACGCGGTCCACGCTGCCGCGCAGCAGTTTCAAATCCAAGAGTCCGCGGGCGAGCACCCGCACCGCGGTTTCGTGGTAGCGGTTGACCGCGGCGCCGGGTCGCAGCTCGCCGATGGCGGCGTCGCGGGCGGCAAGGACGATGTCCACCACGTCCTTTTGCGCGGGGGTGAAGGTTCCGTTCACCGGAATGGTGCGGGTGATGTCGGCGGCGTAACAGTCCACCTCGGCGCCGGCGTCCACCAGCAGCAAATCGCCGCCGCGCAACTCACAGTTGTTTGCGGTGTAGTGCAGAATGCAGGCGTTGGCGCCGCCGGCGACGATGCTGGGGTAGGCGGCGGTGGCGCCGTGTTTGCGAAACACGCACTCCACCTCGGCCTGCACCTGGTACTCCATCATGCCCGGCGCGCAACTTCGCATGGCTTCGGTGTGCGCCGCCACGGTGACGGCGGCGGCGCGCTCCATGGCGCGCAACTCATCGGCGCTTTTGACGAGTCGCATCTCGTGGAGAATGGCGCCGATGTCCGACAGGTCCACCGGCGCCTTCACTCCGGCGCGGACGCGGGCGCGCAGGGCGGCGACGGTGGCGGGGATGAGGGCGTCGAGGCTGGGGTGGCGGCCGATGTTGTAGAAAATTTTGGCGCGGTTTTCCAGCAGCAACGGCAGCATTTTTTCCAGGTCGCCGATGGCGAAAGCCTGGTCGGCGGCGTAGGTCCCGCACGCGCCATCGAGCCCGGCGCGGCGGCCGTCCCAGGTTTCGGCCTTGGCGTCGGAGGCGCGGCAGAACAGCAGGAACTCACCCTCGGCGCGCCCCGGCGCAAAAACCGCGGCCGCGGCCGGCTCGGCAAAACCGGTGAGGTAGTAAAAATCGCTGTCCGGGCGAAACGGAAACAGCACGTCGTTGTTGCGCGTCTGCTCGGGCGCGGTGGCGACGATGGCGATGCCGTCGCCGATTTTCTTCATTAAGGCGCGGCGGCGTTTGCGGAGGGCGGACTGTTCCATGCTTAGGGTTGCGGCCGGCGGGCCTGGTCAAAAATCAGTTGCACGCCGATTTTGACATGCTCGCGGAGTTCTTCGTAGGCCAGGTCGGCCTCGGTCTGGTCGCCGTCGCCGAATGCAGGCTCTTCGCGCGCGCCGCAAATCGCCATGATATCACGCAGCGCATCAGCGCCGTCGCCGCCGAGTTTGCCCGGCTGGTCCAGTCCGCCGCGCGACAGGCCCAGCACAAAACCCCGGCACCATGCGCCGAGGGCGGCGGCGCGCCCGGCGATTGGCGCATCGTCCTCCGGCAGCAGCGGGGCGAAGTGAAATCCCTCCTCGGTGAAACCCTCACCCAGTCCACGGTGAATGTCCCGCAGCAGCGCAAGCAGGGTTTCGCCGAGGGATTTTTTGCGGCACGCGCTCATGCGCCGCGGCTCGGCGAGAAGTTCCAGCAGCGCGTCCAGCGACTGCGGCACAGCAGCGGCGCACACCAGGCCGCTGAGAATGCCGTGGGCCTCGGAGGCGCCGACTTGGGCCTCCCCCTCGGCCAAGCGGCGCGCCAGTCGGGCGTGCGGGTCAGGCATTGCCCCGGGCTGTTTTTGCCGGCGGAAAATGTTTGCGCATGAGTTTGCGGTGATGTTGAAACTCTTCCCGAATCCAGGCGCCGAACTCGCGCGCCTCCGGTTTTTGCGGCCGGCCGGCGGCGCTCACCAGGTGGTAGCCGGTGCCGGTGGGCGTGGCCACCGCCAGCGGCGTGCGCAGACTTTTGTGCACCAAATCGTCCATCACAATTAAACTGCGGCCGAGGGCGAGGCCCTGCCCGGCCAAGGCTTGTTTCAGAACCATGCCGGAGTCGGTGAACGTCATCACGATGTTTGCAAGCGAAGCATCGGCGCCGTTGCGCTCAAGCCAGCCTTTCCAGTCGTTGTACGGAACGCCGTGGAACAGGCTTTCATCGTCAATCAGCGGATGGTCGGTGATGCCGGCGATGCCGCGCAACGGGCGTTTGCGAAAATAATCCGGATGTCCCACCGGGGCGCACCACTCATCCAGCAATTTTTCACTGTGCAAACCGGGATACGCGCCAAAACCGTAGCGCAGCGCGAGGTCCACGCCGTCGCGTTGCAAGTCGCTCAGGTGGGCGTCGGTTTCCAGCCGCACGACGATGCCGGGGCAGCGTTGGCGAAACCGAAACAGGCGCGGCACCAACCAGGCCGAGGCCACCGACGGCAGGGTGCTGACGGTGAGGCACGGCACCGGGTCGGCGGCGGCGGTGAAGGCGGCGTCCAATTCGGCGAGCGCGCCGCTGACCTGTGGCAGCAGGCGCAACGCGGCCTCGGTGGGCACGATGCCCTGTGCGCGGCGCTCAAACAGGCGCAGCGAAAGTTGCTCCTCCAGTTTTTTGATTTGCTGGCTGACCGCCGACGGCGTGATGAACAACTCCCTGGCCGCGGCCTGAAAACTGCGGCGGCGGGCGACGCTTTCAAACACCGCAATGGAGCGCAACGGCAAGCGGCGGCGGGGACTTTGCATGATTAGACAAACTTATGTGGTGGGAAAGAATAAACCGTTTGCGGGGGGCATTAGCTGTTGTGAATATTGACAAAAAAACAATACCGCCTGCCGGCAGGAGAAATCCAATGTTAAGTAAAAATTGCCGTAAAGTCCACCCGCGCCAAGCCGCCTGGGACGGCGCATTGGCGCTGCCCGGCCGGCTCACCGCGCGGCTGAAACGCGTCCTCGGCATCATCAGCCGCCGTTACCGCCACCGCCGGGAGATGCGCCAACTGCTGGAGGCGGAGCCGCACCGCCTCGCCGACCTCGGCCTGCGCCGGGAGGATGTCGCGCGTTATGCGCGGTTGCCGCTGTGGCGGCGGCTGCCGTTTGAGGAGCGGTGAGCCCGGTTCCCGCGATGCCGCAAACGCCGGCGGCGGGGGCTACAATGCCGCCATGGATGACAATTACGACGTGTTAGTGGCCGGCGGCGGGCTGGTGGGGGCGACGCTGGCCAGCGCGTTAGGGCGGCGGCCGGGATTGCGGGTGGCGGTGGTGGACAAGTCACCGCCGCCGCCGTGGCCGGGCGGGGAATACGATGTGCGGGTGAGCGCGGTGAACCGGGCGTCGCAGACGGTGCTGGGAAACCTGGGTGCATGGGAGGCGATTGAAAAAAGACGGGCGCATGCGTTTTGCGCGGTGGCGGCATGCGTGGGCGGTGACGGCGAGGTTTTGTTTCACGCCGCCGACATCGGCGAAACCCACCTCGGCCACATGGTGGAAAACAACCTCATCATCCGCGCCCTCACCGAGCGCGCCGGCGATTCCGTCGTCCGCATCACCGACTCCATCACCAAAGTGCACCAGGACGCCGCCGGCGTCACCGTGGCCACCGCAAGCCACGGCGAGTTGCGCGCCCGGGTGCTCGCCGCCTGCGACGGCCCCGGCTCCACGGTGCGCGCGCAATGCGGTTTCGCCACCGGCGGCGGTGACTACCGCCAGCGGTGCATCGTCGCCAATGTGCAATTTGACGGCGACCATCGGCGCACCGCATGGCAGCGGTTTCTTCCCCACGGGCCGCTGGGCGTTCTGCCGCTGGCCGCGGGCCACTGCTCCATCGCGTGGAGTTGCGCCGATGCGCGCGCCGCCGAAATTGCGGGCATGGACGATGCCGGGTTCACCGCCGCACTGGCCGATGCTTTGGACGGGCGGCTGGGGGCGATAACCAAAGTGGGGCCGCGACTTTCGTTTGCACTGAGTCACATGCGCGCGGCCGATTACGTGGACCGGCGGGTGGTGCTGGTGGGTGACGCGGCGCATGTGGTGCACCCGCTGGCCGGGCTGGGCGCCAACCTCGGCATCATGGACGCCGCCGCCCTGGCCGCGCCGCTGCTGGAGGCGCATGCCGCCGGCCGTGACCCGGGCGCGCAACTGGTGCTGCGACGTTACGAGCGGCGGCGGCGGGCCGAGAATGCAACGGCGCAAGCGGTGCTGCACGCTTTCAACCTGGTGTTTACCCGCGACCACTTGCAAAGCGGCACCGCGGGAATGGTGGACGCCGCCCTCACCCTCGCCAACCGGGTGCAGCCGGCGAAGAATCTGCTGATGCAACTGGCCGCCGGGCTCAGCGGGGATTTGCCGGCGCTGGCGAGGCCGGTGTTGCGGGGCGGGGCATGACGTGGCTACTGCTTATTGGGCAGTATCGCCATTTTTACCGTCACCGTCACCATTTTCGCCGCGGTCATCCTCATCGTGGTCTGGGTGGTGTTCCAGACGACGTGGGTCGGCATTCAGTCGACGAATTTCTTGCACGGTTTCCCGCAGTTTACGGCGGGCTTCCAGCACATCCTGATTTACATTTTGTTTGGGCGCATCGGTTTCATCCGGGATTACCCAGTCGATCTCCCCTCCTTTCGACAGGAAATCGACTAAATTTGCTACGGATGTGCGCAGAGCATTACCCTTTTCGCCGTCTTTTTCTTGGACAGCATTCATAGTTTCGGAAGTGATTTCTTTGATCTCTTCCTCTTTCTTCTTTTCCCGGTCACTTTCCATCAATTTGGCGATTTGGTCGCGATTTTGTAATTTCACTGCGCGGGTTTTTTGCGCCAAGTACTTGGCTTGTGCATAATTTTTGGCGGCCTCGGTTGCTCTCCGAACAATATCCACGGCAATTCCCGCCATCGTGAGAGAGAGAAGGAGTTCAAAGATTAATGAGCCTTTTTTGGCGCCAACCACCTCGAACTCTTCAGGAGATTTATCATGGATTATCGTGATGCCTCTCGCGATGTCGTGCCACCGCGCACTCCATTCCTTAAGATCGACCACGTTGGAGATATTCACATCGTTTGAGAATATGACGCGGACAAGAACTTTGTCTTCGCCCCAATCCTCATCTGGCACGTTGGATTTGCTGAGTCCAGCGCGAATATCATCGGATTTCCTGATACCCGTTTGGATATCGGATATTTTTCCCTTTATCTGGGAAGACATATCCTCCCTATTATAGAAAAGACCCATGTCGAGTATCTTTCTCACACTTTCTACGGAATCAGCACCAACATGCTCGCCGATGCCCATCGTGTGGAGAACTTGCAACTGGGTTTTGTTCAGCAGGCCAAGCGGCACCCTTCTCAATGCCATGAACAGCCGCTCTTTTTGTCCTCGATCAGGGGGTGTTAACCTTTCGGCCAATGCATTGTGTACCTCCAAATACGCAGGCAGAACATCTCCATCCTTAATGTTCTCCTCAATCCAATCGGTCAATTGGTAAAGTTCTGAAACTTGCATAACGCACCTTTTTCAATTGCGGGTTTCATGAAAGCACGGACCCCGAAGCCCGTACCGGTTTTTATTCTTCTGCCCCCCCCCCCCAAAAGCCGCCCTTTTAAACAGCCCATCCAAGGTGTTGTTAGCATACATCACATCCACCTCACCGTCAATTTTTCCCGGGCCACAAAATCCCACTCCCGCTCAAAATCGGCCACCTCCCACCCCTCATTATCCTACCTAATCGATGTCGACAGTAAAGGTCGCCATCTCCGCAAACGTAGGCGTCCTGTAGCCAATGAAGCATCCAGAGGGAGTAGGCGAGGACTGCTTTGGTTATGGATGGTTTGCCGTGCGCCATCGGTGGAGAATGATGGTGGTTTGGGGATGGGAAAGAAACTTGCCGCTGAGAATGTGCTATATTCCACTAATGATTCGCAGTTTCCAATTCCGTTGCCGTCCGACTGAGGCGCAAAAGCGCGCGCTGGACGACATCGCTTTCAAGGCGAATGCCGTTTACAACGCCGCGCTGGAGGAGCGGATTGATTGTTATCGCAAGTGGGAGATGTAGGGTCAGTGGCTCGGCAAGAGCAAGCGGGAGGCAAAGCGTGGTTACTACGACCAAACCGCCGCCATCAAAGCCGTCCGCAAGGAAAATCCTGAATATGCGGCATTTCTCATCTTGATTTTGCGGTTCAAGGCGAGAGACCTTGACCATGCTTTTAAGGCGTTTTTCCGTCGCCTCAAGGCTGGCGAAAAACCGGGCTTTCCCCGGTTCAAGTCTTCTTTCCGTCCCCGCCAAACCCTGAAATTGGGTGAGGGTGTTAAATGGCACAAAGGCAAGGGAAATTTCGGCCATATCGCATTCAAGGGCTTGCCCGGCAAACTGCGCTTCAAAATCCACAACCCGAAATTTGCCGGGGACGACGTCACGGTCAAAAACACCATGCTGACCCGCGACCACAAAGGCTGGCGGGTGACATTCCAGTGCGAGTTGCCCAACGTCCAGAAACAGAACATCGCTGATTTCATCGGGGTGGACTTGGGGCTGGAAAAGTTTTTGGCTCAAAACGATGGCGAGATTGTCGCCAGGGAAAGATTTTTTGACAAATCATATGCCCGGTTGCGGCGGCACCTCACGCGCCCTGTCGCGCAGAAAAAACAAAAGAACAGGCAAGCAGGCAAGGCTGGCGCACCAGCGCGCGCATGCGAAAATTGCCAACCAAAGAAAATCTTTCCACTGCCGGGTTGCGGCGGCGTTAGTTGCCAAAGCCCTTGCCGAGAAAAAAGGCATTGCGGTGGAAGACCTCAACATCAAGGGGCTGGCGCGGGGCTTGTTTTCGCGCCAGTTCTCTGACGTTGCCCTGGGTCAATTCCTAAAAAGACTTGAGTGCAAGGCTGAGAGCGCCGGTGTTCGAGTTGGGAAAGTTGACCCCCAATACACTTCCCAAACCTGCAGTGTTTGCGGCGCGATTGAGAAAAAATCGCTCAGTCAGCGTGTTCACAAGTGTTCGGTTTGCGGACACGAAAACGACCGCGACGCTGAGGCGGCGGAAATCATAAGAAAAAAGGCCGTAGCGGGTCTTGGTGACGAAACGCGGACAGGGAAACTGCGTATTGCGCCCACAAACCTTTCCCTTGCGTTTCACTAAGTTGCACTCTCTCAGGCGCACCGAGTGAGCATGGGAGGGCTAACGCTACCG
>RKSH01000095.1 GCA_007570945.1 Gammaproteobacteria bacterium
GCGACGAAGTGTATGTCGCGGACGAGGCGTTCTTCACCGGCACCGCGGCCGAAGTGACGCCCATCCGCGAACTGGACGGGCGCGTCATTGGCGGCGGCGCGCGCGGGCCGGTGACCGAGCAAATCCAATCTCGGTATTTCGACGCGGTGTACGGGCGGGCGGATGAATATGCCGGGTGGCTGACGCTGGTTGCGTGAACGCCGGCGGCCGCGCGCTGGTGGTGGGCCCGGCCTGGGCCGGCGACATGGTGATGGCCAATGCACTGTTTCAACTGCTGCACCGGCGCGGCCTCACCGTGGACGTGCTGGCGCCGGCGTGGTCGCTGCCGCTGCTTTCGCGCATGCCTGAGGTGGCCGATGCGATTCCCATGCCGGCGCGCCACGGGGAACTGGCGCTTGGCGCGCGCCGCAAACTGGGCAAGTCGCTGCGCGCGCGCAACTACCGGCAGGCCATCGTCCTGCCGAACTCGTTCAAGTCGGCGCTGGCGCCGTTCTTTGCGCGCATCCCGCGCCGCACCGGCCACCTCGGCGAACAACGTTACGGTTTGCTGAACGACATTCGCCGCTTTGACCGCCGCAATCCCCCGCACACCGCCGCCCGTTACGCCGCGCTTGGCGCCGATGGTGACTCGCCGGTGCAAACCCCCCGCCCATGTTTAAGCGCTTTCCCGGACAACGCCGCTGTGTTGGCGCGGAATCATGGGCTGCATTTTTCCCCGCCGGCGGTGGCTCTTTGCGTGGGCGCCGAATACGGCGCGGCGCGGCGCTGGCCGGCCGGACACTTCGCCGCACTTGCCGACCTTGCCGCCGCCGACGGTTACCAGGTTTGGCTGCTCGGCTCGCCCAAGGATGCGGCCGTGGCCGCCGAAGTCACCGCCGCCGTTACCAACGCCGCCACGGTGAACCTGTGCGGCAAAACCTCGCTGCCGGACGTTGTGGACCTGCTGGCGCGCGCGGCGGTGGCGGTCAGCAACGACTCCGGCCTGCTGCACATCGCCGCCGCCGTGGGCCGGCCGGTGGTCGCGCTGTACGGTTCCACGCCGCCGGCGGTGGCGCCGCCGCTGTGCGAGATGAACAGCGTCCTTTACCTGGCGCTTGCGTGCAGCCCGTGCCGCCGCCGCGCCTGCCCCCTCGGCCACTTCAACTGCATGCGCCAATTGCGGCCGCCGCAGGTGATGGCGGAAGTGCGCGCGCTCAGTGAATCGCCGGCGCTCAGCGAGTCACCGTGAACATTCTGCTGGTTAAACTTTCCTCCCTCGGCGACGTGGTGCACACCCTGCCGGCGCTCAGCGACGCGCGGCGGTTGCGGCCGCAGTTGCGCTTTGCCTGGGTGGTGGAGGAAAACCTCACCGAGGTCGCCGCCTGGCACGGCGCGGTGGCGGAAGTGATTCCCATCGCGTTGCGCCGCTGGCGCCGCGACGGTTTTTTCCACAGCCGCGCCGAACTGGCCGATTTTGCGCGCAACTTGCGCCGCCGTTCTTTTGACCTGGCGCTGGACGCGCAGGGCTTAATTAAAAGCGGCATCGTCAGCGTGCTGGCGCAGGGGGAACGCGTTGGCTACGACCGCCGCTCGGCGCGCGAATCGGCCGCGGCATTGTTTTACCAAAAGCGCATCGCGGTGGACCGGGAACGGCACGCCATCGACCGCATCCGCCGGTTGTTTGCCGCCGCTTTTGACTGGCCCGCGCCGGTTGACGCGCCCGACTTCGGCATCACCCCGCCGCCCGCCGCCACCGAGACCATCACCGACCCGCGCGGCACCGTGGTTTTTTTGCACGCCACCACCTGGCGCGACAAGCACTGGCCGCAGGCGCGCTGGCGGCAACTGGCGGCCCTGGCCGATGAGCACAACTGCCGCGTCGTCTTGCCCTGGGGCAACGCTTTGGAACAAAAAAACGCCCACGCCATCGCCGCCGGCCAGCGCCATGCCCGCGCCCTGCCGCGCCGGCTGGGGCTGGCCGCCATGGCGCGCTTGCTGCAGAACGTGCGCGCCGTGGTTTCGGTGGACACCGGCCTCGGCCATCTCGCCGCCGCCCTCGGCGCGCCCTGCGTGGGTTTGTTCGGCCCCACCCGCCCGGCGCGCGCCGGTTTGTGCGGGGCGCGCGTGGTCAACCTGCGCGCCGACTCCGGCCGCACCCAGGACCTCAGCGCGGCGCAAGTGTGGGGCGCGGTGGCGCGGCTGGTGCGGGAATGAGCATGTCGCGCACCCGACCGCGCCTTGGCGGCCTCAGCCAGCGTTACCGGGACGCGCTGGAGTCGGCCGCCGCCGGCCGCTGGGCGGCGCGCCTGTGGAGCGGCGATGCATCACTGTGGCCGGGTGACGGCGGCGCAATTAAAAACCGCCTCGGCTGGCTGGAAGTGGAGCCGCTGTGGCGCGACGGCCTTGCCGAATTGTGCGACTTCGTCGCCGCGATGCGCGGGAAGGTTGCACATTGCGTGTGGCTCGGCATGGGCGGCTCCAGCGTGGCGGCGCAGGTGTTTGCCGGTGAAGGCGATGGCCGGCTGGGCTTGCGCGTGGTGGACACCACCCGCCCGGAGGTGCTCGCCGCATTGTGCAAGGAGGTGGACTTGTCGCGCGCGCTGGTGGTGGCGGCGGGCAAGTCCGGCGAGACGCTGGAGACCGACTGCCTGCTGCGGTTTTTCGCCGCGCAAAAACCGGCCGCGCTGTGCGCCGTCACCGATGCCGGCAGCGCGCTGCACAAAACCGCGCTTGACTCAAACTTCGCCCGGGTTTTTCTGAACCCGCCGGCGGTGGGCGGGCGGTTTGCGCCGTTGACCTGGATGGGGCTGCTGCCCGCCGCGCTGCTCGGCATGGATGTGGACGCGCTGTTGGCGGCGGCGCGGGCGGCGATGAATGAGTGCCGCGCCGACGGCGTCCGCCGCCGCAACCCCGGCCTGGAGTTGGGCATCGCCCTCGGCGTGTGCGCGCAAAGCGGCTGCGACAAATTAATCGTGGAGAGCGCGCCGCCACTGCAGAAACTTTTCCCGTACATCGCGCAACTGGTCGCCGAAAGCACCGGCAAGGACGGCATAGGCCTGCTGCCGCTGATGGAAGACGGCCCGGCCCTCACCGCCGCCGGTTGCTGCGCGGTCCGCAACGGCGCGCCGGCCGGCAAAAATGCAATGCCGGCGGTGTGGCGCGAGAGCGGGGGCGCCGGCGGTGAACTTTTCATCTGGCAATTCGCCGTGGCCGTGGCCGGGGCGGTGATGAAAATTAATCCCTTCAACGAACCCGACGTCGCGCGCAGTAAAATTTTAACCGGGGAGATGCTCGGCAAAGGCGCGCCGCGCAAGGCGGATTCGCCGCGCCAACTTGCGGAGTTCACCGCCGCCGCCGGGGAGGACAGTTACCTTGCCCTGCTCAACTTCCTCCCGCCGGACGGTGCGCTGCAAAAGTTTGCCGACAGTTTGCGGCGGCGGGCGGCGCGCCATGGCTGCCGTTTCACCGTGTGCGACGGTCCGCGCTACCTGCACTCCACCGGCCAACTCCACAAGGGCGGCGGCGGGGGTGGCGCGTTCATCGTGCTGAGCGGCGAGCCGGCGGCGGATGTGGCGGTGCCCGGCGCCGGCTTCACTTTCGGCGACGTCAACCGCGCCCAGGCTTTTGCCGATGCCCGCGCCCTGCGCGAGCGCGGCCGGCGGGTGCTGCACCTGCACCTGGACGCGGCACGAGAATTGCGCGCATTGGCGGCACCGGCGGAAAAGTGAACGCCGCCATCCGCATTGCCGAGGCGCGCTGGCCGGACGATTGCGCGCACATCAAAATGGTGCGCCACGAGGTTTTTGTGCAGGAGCAGGGCGTCGCCGAGTCGCTGGAGTGGGACGGGCTGGACGCCGGTTGCCGCCATGTGCTGGCGTGGGAAAACGGCGCGCCCATCGCCACCGGCCGCCTGCTGCCCGGCGGGCAAATCGGCCGCATGGCGGTGCGCAAACCGTGGCGCGGCCGCGGCATCGGCGGCAAAATTCTGCGCGCCCTCTTGGCCATCGCCGCGCAAAACCCGGCGCAAAGGCCGTGGTTGTCGGCGCAAACCCACGC
>RKSH01000053.1 GCA_007570945.1 Gammaproteobacteria bacterium
GGTGGGGGCGGTGGAATACGTGGTAAAATCCATGGCGCAGGCGGCCGGCGGTGAGGGGCAAACGGCGCTGTTTTTGTGCGGCGGTGGGGCCGAATTGGTGCTGGCGCACTCGGCGCTGGCTTTTCGGCACTGCCCGGGGCTGGTGCTGGCGGGTCTGAGGGTGATGGTGGACGGATGAAAAAACTGGTGATTTTCCTGTTGGTGGCGCTCAATGGGGCGCTGTGGCTGGGTCCGCGTCTGGCGGAAATGCCCGGCGCGCCGGCGTGGGTGAAGGCGGCGGTGGAAATCCACTTGCCCGACCACAACCCGGCCGCCCTGCGCCTGCGCGGCGACGCCGGGGCCGGGGTGCGGCTGCTCAGCGAGGCGGAGGTGCGGCAGTTGGGCGCGCGGCCGGCCTGTTTGCGCATCGGGCCGTTCAGCAGTGACGGCGCGCTGCAAGCGGCGGCGGCGACGCTGGGCAAACTCGGCATCGCCTTTGATGCGGTGACGGCGCCGGCGCGGCGGGTGGAATCTTGGCGGGTGTTCCTCGGCCCGTTCACCAGCGATGCCGAGGTGCGGCGCAACCGCCAGTGGCTTAGACAGTCCGGCGAAAGCGGGCATTTTGTGGTGCGCGAGGACGGCCGGATGCTGGTGTCCCTGGGCCTGTTCACCCAGCGGCGCACCGCCGCCGCCGAGCAGAGGCGGGTGATGGAAGAACTTGCCCTGGCCGCGCAAATCCGCCGCGAAATGCGCGACCTGCCCGGCGGCGGTTGGCTGGATACCGCCCAGCCGCTGAAGGCTGAAGTGCTGCGCCCCGGCGAATGGGGCGACCCCGGCGCATCGGTGAGGGCGTTGCGCTGCCGGGGGTGAGGCCCGCATAGCTCAGGCGGTAGAGCAGCTGATTTGTAATCAGCAGGTCGGGGGTTCGAATCCCTCTGCGGGCTCCAGTTTGCTATAGTGGGCGGGAGATTATGCGGTTGATTCAGTTTCAGGACCGGGGTGCGCGGTTTGTCGGCGCGGTGGCCGAGGAGGGGCGGTTGCGGCGTCTGCGCGGCGTTGAGTCGGTGTTTGCAATGGCCGGGGAGGCGGCCGATGGCGGCGTGGCCCTGGCCGATATTGTTGCGCGGACGGCCGGTGAGGTGATTGAAGAGGAGGGGCTGTTTGCGCAAGGGAAGGTTCTCTCTCCGGTGGACCATCCGCAGCCTGCGCGGATGATGGTTTCCGGCACCGGGCTGACGCATCTGGGCAGCGCCCAATCGCGCGACCAAATGCATGCCGATGACCAGGAGGCCGGGACGCTCACCGATTCCATGCGGATGTTTCGCCTTGGCCTGGAGGGCGGCAAGCCTTCACCGGGCGAGTTTTTCGGCGCCCAGCCGGAATGGTTTTACAAGGGTGACGGCGGCTGTGTGGTGCCGCCGGGGGCGGATATTGTGCGCCCGGCTTTTGCCGAGGGCGGCGGCGAGGAGGCGGAAATTGCCGGCGTTTACATCATTGACCGCAACGGCGCGCCGCACCGGATTGGTTTTGTTTTGGGCAACGAATTTTCCGACCATGTCATGGAAAAGCAGAATTACCTGTGGCTGGCCCATTCCAAATTACGCCAGTGCGCCATTGGCCCGGAGTTGCTGGCGGGAAATCTGCCGCGCGACATTCAGGGCCGCTCGTCCATTCGCCGCGACGGCAAGACCATTTGGCAGAAAACTTTTGTCAGCGGTGAGGACAACATGTGCCACAGCATCGCCAATTTGGAGCGCCACCATTTCAAGTACGCCGGGTTTTGCCGTCCCGGCGACGTTCATGTTCATTTTTTCGGCGCCGCCGCGTTGAGTTTTTCCGATGATGTGCAAGCCGCTGATGGTGACGAGTTTGTGATTGAGTGCCCGGCATTCGGCCGTCCCTTGGTTAACCGTCTGCGGATTGAGCGGGCGGAGAGCCGGCGCGACGTGGGGGTGTTGTGATGGCCGAGGCGGCCTCGGCCGGCCTGGAATCCGCCCGCCCCTTTGAGCGCATCGTGCAGACAATACGCACCCGTATTTTGTACGGCGACTATGAGCCCGGGCGCCATGTTTCAGAGCAGCAAATCGCCACGGAATTCGGCGTGTCGCGCACTTCGGTGCGCGGGGCGATGCACTTTCTGTGCGCGGAGGGCGTGCTGTCTTTGGTGCCCAACCGCGGGGCGGTGGTGCCGAAATACGACCGCCGCCTGATTGAAAGCACCATTGAAATTGTGGAGTATATGGAGGCCGCCGCCGGTGAACTTGCGTGCCGGCGCATCGGCGAGGAGAAAGTTGACTGGATAGACTTTCTCACCGGGCAGATGCATGCCGCTTTTAAGTGCGAGCAACGTTTGCGCTACTACCAATTAAACAAGCAAATCCACGAGGAGATTGTCAAATCGTCCGGCAACAGCGTTTTGATTGGCGACTATGTTAAATACAACAACCGCCTTTACCGCACCCGGTTTCTGCCCGGTGACAGCCAAGTCATTCTGGCATCGGCCATGGAGGAGCATCTGAGGATGGTGGATTTGCTGAGAAAAAGAGACGGCAAGGCCTTGGGCGCGCTCTTGTCCAGGCATCTCAGCCATGCGTGGAGGCGCGCCGGGATTAACCCGCTGCATGCCGATGCCGCAAACAACCCCGGGTAGAAAACAGGGTGAGGGGCGAGGGATTTACAGGCCATAAATTTTTTTCACATGTTGTATACAATCAGCGGAATTGTGATACATTCCCATGGTCTTTTCATCACCCGAGGAGGAATTTACTATGAAAAACAATGCTTTACTTCTGGCTGGGGCCTGCATTTTTTCGCTGGGGATTGCGCCCGCCGCGCCGGCCCAGCAAGAGATTGTCTTCGCTGTCGGCGCCAATGTCGGCTCGGTGCAGGGGGACACCGCCCAGGAATTCACCCGGCTGGCCAACGAGAAACTTGGCGGCAGGGCGAAGATCACTTTCTACCACTCCGGCCAACTGGGCAAGGACAAGGAGTTGATGCAGAAACTCAAAATCGGCAGCGTTCACTTGTCCATGCCGTCTTCGGTGATGGCCAATGTGGCTCCCGAGTTCGGGGTTTTTGACATGCCGTTCATCATCCGCGACCGCGAGCATCTGGCGCGGGTTGAGGACAAGGTGTTCTGGAAGCACATTGCCCCCAAAGCGGAGGAGAAAGGCTACCAGGTGCTGGCCATCTGGGAAAACGGCGTCCGCCAGATTACCAACAACACCCGGCCCATCACCACGCCGGCGGATTTGGCCGGCATTAAGTTGCGCGTGCCGGGAAACAAGTGGCGCGCCGTCATGTTTGCGGAGTGGGGCGCCAATCCGACCAAAATGTCATTCGGCGAGGTGTTCACCGCCCTGGAGACCCGGGTCATTGACGGGCAGGAAAATCCGCTGGCGAATATTGACGCGGCGAAATTAAACGAGGTGCAAAGCTACCTTTCCATGACCTCCCACGTCTACTCGCCTTCGTATCTGGTGACCAGCGTGAAAACATGGAAAGAGCTGCCGCGCCGGGTGCGCCGGGTTCTGCAGAAAACCGCCCGCGAAATGGAATTGTGGGCGCGCGCCGAGGGGGAGCGCAAAGACAACCTCCTGCGGGGCAAACTGCAGGCGGCCGGCATGAAAGTGAACGATGCCGACCAGGATGCTTTCATCCGCGCCAGCGCGCCGGTGTATGCAAAGTTCGCCGAAGAGGTGCCCACCGGGCGCGACTTGATTGACGCCGTGCAGGGCCTTTAACCGGCACCGCCGCAAACGAGGGTGCGGTGAGGGTGCGCTCGCTGTTGGACAAGGCGTTGCAGGGGGTTTGCATCCTGCTGATGCTGGGGCTGGCGGTGATGGTGCTGGCGGCTGTTCTGCTGCGCACCATCGGCAAGTCCCCGCTGTGGTATGACGAGGTGGCGGCCATGTGGCTGGTATGGCTGACTTTTTTCGCCGCCGCCCTGGTCACCCTGAGGCGCGCGCACCTGGGTTTTGACGGCGCAATCAAGATAATGGCGCCGCCGCTCCGCCGCATGCTTTTTGTGGTGGCGGAGGCGGCGTCGTTAATTTTTTACGCGGCCGCCGCGGTCTACGGCTGGCGCGTTCTGGACATTATCGCCGGTGAGACTTTGATTAGTCTGCCGTGGCTGGGGTATGAGGTTGTGCAAGGGGTGATTCCCGTGACCGCGGCGCTGATGTTCATCTCGCAGTTGCTGAGCGCGCCGGATGCGTGGCGGCGTTTGAACCAATGATTGCCCTCCTAACCGTCATACTGTTTGCAATGGTGGCCATTAACGTGCCCATTGCGGTGACCCTGGGCATCATCGGCACCGTCGGCCATCTGGCCAACACCGGGGAGTTGGGGCTTTACGACATGCCCCTCAAGTTGTTTGAAGGGGCGACCAATTTTCCGCTGATTGCAATTCCGCTGTTTGTTCTGGCCGGCGCGCTGATGAACACCACCGGCATTTCCGCGCGCCTGATAGAACTGGCGATGGCGCTGATTGGTTTTGTCCGCGGCGGGCTGGCCATGGTCAACGTGGCGGTGTCCATGTTCTTTGCCGAGATTTCCGGCAGCGCCGTCGCCGATGTGGCCGCGACCGGCTCGGTGATGATTCCGGCCATGAAAAAGCGCGGATATTCCCCGGCCTTTGCCGCCGCGGTCACCTCGTCCTCCGCATCGCTGGCCATCATTATTCCCCCGTCCATTCCGATGATTCTCTACGCCGCGTTTGCCGATGTGTCGGTGGTGCAGTTGTTTGTGGCCGGCATTGTGCCGGGCGTGCTGGGCGGTTTTGCGATGCTGTGCGTGTGCTGGCTGGTTGCCCGCCGCTACAACCTGCCGCGGGAGGCCGCTTTTGACCTGGTCAATTTGGGGCGGAAATTTTGGGCGGCCAAGTACGCCTTGATGCTGCCGGTTATTATTTTGGGGGGCATTTTCGGCGGGCTGGTGACGGCCACCGAAGGCGCCGGGCTGGCGGTGCTGGCGGCGGCGGTCATCGGCTTTGGCATTCACCGCGATTTGGATATTCGCCGGTTTCACAAGGCGCTGATTGAGGGCGTGATGCAAACCGGGGCCGTGATGCTGCTGGTGTCCACATCGGCGGTGCTGGGGTTGTTTCTGACGCAAAGCCAGGTGCCCCAGCAGTTCGCCGCCTGGGCGGTGGCGGCGGTTGAAAACAAATACCTGGTGCTGGCGCTGCTCAATGGCTTGCTGCTGCTGTTAGGGGTCTTCCTGCATGGGGCGGCGGCCATCGTGCTGGTTGTCCCCATTGTTTTGCCGCTGGCCCTGGCCGTGGGGGTGGACCCGCTGCATTTCGGATTGATCGTGACTTTGAATTTGGCCATCGGCCAGCAGACGCCGCCGGTGGCCAGCGTGCTTGCGACATCGTGCTCCATTGCCAAAGTGGACATGGCGCGGGCCACTCGCGCCAATTGGCCGTTTATCGGCATTCTGTTGGGCGCGCTGTTGCTGGTGACTTACGCGCCCGCGGTGCCTTTGTTTTTGGTGGAGTATTTTTACCGGTGAACAGACTGCGAATCGCGTTTGTCCCCGGAGACCCCGGCGGCATTGGCCCGGAGTTGACGGCGAAGGTTTTGTCTTCACCCCCCGCGGAGGTCGATATGCTGCTGGTCGGGGACGAGAAAGTTGTCACTCATGGGGAGCAAGTCGCCGGTGTGTGCATGAATCGCGCCACGGTGGCCGAGGATTCCCTGTCCACCGCATGGCCCGCGCGCCCTCTTTTGTTCTTGCAGCGCAATGGCGCTTCGCCGGATGAGATTAGCCCCGGCGGCGCCACGGCCGCCGGCGGGCGGGCGTCGTTGCGGGAGTTGGAGTGCGCGGTTGATTTGGCGGCGCGCGGCATCGTGGACGGCGTGTGTTTTGCCCCGCTCAATAAACATGCGATGAAACTGGGGGGAATGGACGCGCAGGATGAACTTCACCACCTCGCCGGTTTTCTGGGGTTCAGCGGCTGTCTCAGCGAGATTAACATCACCGACGCCGGCGTCTGGACCAGCCGGGTGACCAGTCATGTGCCGCTGCGCCGGGTGCCGGATTTAATTGACGGAAAAAAAATTAAGGCGTCGGCGCGACTCTTATCGCGCGCTTTGCGGGAATACGGGGTGCCTGCTCCGCAAATAGCGGTTGCCGCATTGAACCCCCATGGCGGTGACGGCGGCAATTTCGGGCGGGAGGAAATTGACATCATCGCCCCGGCGGTGAAGGAATTGCGCGAGGAGGGCATGCGGGCGGTGGGGCCCTATCCCGCCGACACGTTGTTTCGCCGGGCGCTTGCGGAAAATATTCACGGCGTGGTGACCATGTACCATGACCAGGGGCAAATCGCCCTGAAGTTGCAGGGCTTTGAGCGCGGCGTGTCGGTGCTGGGCGGCTTGCCGGTGGCGGTGGCGACGCCCGCGCATGGAACGGCATATGATATTGCCGGGCGGAATGCAGCATTCACCGGCGCCACCGAAGCGGCGCTGCAAGTGGTGATTCAGATGGCGGCGCAAAAGCGCGAGCGCGCCCGGGGCAAAGAGCGGCATGAAAATTAAAACCGTCAGGGCCAAGGTGTTTCGCTGGAAAGGCGAGGTCGTTCCGCCGCAGAGTCATTTCTGCACCAATCCCATGGACATTCTTGCCGGCGCTGACTCAGGCCGCGACACCATGGCGCCGTTTCGTTTTCACGAATGGCTGGTGGTGGAGGTGGAATGCGACAACGGGCTGGCGGGAACCGGCAACGCCGCGCTGGCGCCGTCGGTGGCCCAAAGGGTGGTCAATCATTTTCTGGCGCCGCTGGTCATCGGCGCCGACCCCTGGGATTATGAGTTGCTGTGGCAGCGGATGTACCGCAGCACGGTGGCCTGGGGCCGGAAAGGCGTTGCCATGGCGGCGATTAGCGCGGTGGATTTGGCCATCTGGGATATTTTGGGCAAGGCGGCGCGCAAGCCGGTGTTCAAATTACTGGGCGGCCGGCTGAAAGACAAAATACCGGTTTACGCAAGCAAACTTTACAGCCAGCCGCTGGACTCATTGGCCGCCGAGGCGGAAAAGTACCGGCGGCAAGGCTTTCAGGCGGTGAAAATGCGTTTTGGCTGGGGCCCGGCCGACGGCGCCCCGGGCATGCGGCGCAACGTGGATTTGGTCAAAACGGTGCGCGATGTGGTGGGGGACGATGTGGACATCATGGCGGAGGCCTACATGGGCTGGACCATGGAATACGCCCGGCGCATGCTGCCGTTGTTGTCGCCCTTTAATTTGCGCTGGCTGGAGGAGCCGGTGCTGCCGGACCACATCAACAATTACGCCGAGTTGCGCGCGCTGAGCGATATCCCCATCTCAGGCGGCGAGCATGAGTTCACCCTGCATGGGTTCCAGCAGTTGCTGGATGCGGGCGCCGTGGACGTTGTGCAATACGACACCAACCGGGTCGGCGGCATCACCGCGGCGCGCAAAGTCAACGCGCTGGCGGCGGCGCACGGCGTGCCG
This sequence comes from Gammaproteobacteria bacterium, assembly GCA_007570945.1. Taxonomy (GTDB): domain Bacteria; phylum Pseudomonadota; class Gammaproteobacteria; order Arenicellales; family Spongiicolonaceae; genus Spongiicolonus. The sequence continues at coordinate 7,456 of RKSH01000053.1, forward strand.
GTGATTCCCCACGCCGGGCAGATGCACAACTATCATCTGGTGATGTCCGACCTGAACTGCCCCATGGCCGAGTATTTTCCGGTGCATGGCGTGGAAATCGGCAATGAATTATTTTATTACCTGTTCGACGGCGAGCCCGAGCCGCGGGACGGATTCCTGCAGTTGTCGGATGACGTGCCGGGCCTGGGCATTGCCCTCAGCACCGGGCACGCCGGGGATTTTGACGTTGTGGAAGAGTGAAAGGGGGCCGCGCCCGGCATCACCCCATCCATCGCCGCCGCCAGGCCTGAAACATCAGCGTCGTCCACAACGTTATTTCGTGGTTGCGCCGGCCCGACAAGTGTTCCCGCCACTGGCGTCGCACCGGGACGTTCTGGAATAAACCGTGCGCGTTCAGCGATTGTTCGCTGAGCAAATCTTCCGCCCATTCGCGCAACGGGCCGCGCAGCCAGTTGCTGTAGGAAACCACAAAGCCCTGCTTGGGGCGGTCGATGAGTTTGCGCGGGACATGCTTGTACAAAACGTTGCGCAGCACCCACTTGCTCTCGCGCCCGCGCAACTTGAAACGGTTCGGCAGACTCCAGGCAAAGGCCACCACCCGGTGGTCCAGAATCGGCACCCGCACCTCCAGCGACACCGCCATGCTGGCGCGGTCCACCTTGGTCAGAATGTCATCCGGCAGGTAGTTCAGCGTGTCGATGAACAACATGCGCGACAGTGCATCTTCGAGCAATACTCCGGGGTCGGCGATGGCGGCGGTCACCTCGGCATCGCCGATGTGCGGCATCAGTTCGCGGTGGTGCCAGGCGTTAATGCGGTGGTAGCGCAGGCGCCCTTCGCCCACCGCCAGCCGCTGCCGCTGGTGGCGAATGAAGTCTTCCAGCCGCCGCGGCCGCCGCGATTCCGGAATGTAATTCCACAGTTCGGTCACCGTTTTGCGCACCCGCCGTTTTATGGCGTCGGCGCGCGAGGCGTTGCGGCGCAGCACCAGCGGATATTGGCCGTAGCCGGCAAACAACTCATCGCCGCCGTCGCCGGACAGCGCCACCGTCACATTGCGCCGCGTCAACTCGGAGAGGATGAAAGTGGGAATCATGGACGGGTCGGCGAAAGGCTCGTCATAAACATCGGCCAGTTTTGGAATCACCCGCTGCACATCGGCAGCCGTGACATACAACTCGGTGTGGTCGGTGCCGAGGTGCCGCGCCACCGCGGCGGCGTGGGGTGCCTCGTCGCCCTCCTCAAAACCGATGGAAAAAGTGCGCACCGGCCGCGCCGACAGAGATTGCATCAGCGCCACCACTGTGGACGAGTCGATGCCGCCGGACAGGAACACGCCGAGCGGCACGTCGGCAATCATCCGTCGCCGCACCGCATCGGTGAGCAGGCGTTCCAATTCCCTCACCGCCGCGCCGTCGTCACCAATAAACGGCGCCTTTTGCGCGGCGCGGATGATGTCGGTGAGTTTCCAATAATGCTCGGTGGAGGTTGCACCGTCGGCGCCGCGGACCAGCATTGCGCCGGGCGCCAGCGAGTGGATGTCTTCATAAATGCTGAGCGGATTCGGCACGTAACTGAAGCGCAAAAAAGACGCCGCGGCCAGGGGCGAGATGCGCGGCGTCCATTCGGGGTGGGCGCGCAGCGCCTTGAGTTCCGAGCCGAACAGAAATAATTTTCCCGCGGCGCCATAGTACAGCGGCTTGATGCCGAGTCGGTCGCGGGCCAGATAAAGTTTTTGCTCCCCGCTGTCCCAGGCCGCAAAGGCGAACATGCCGATGAGTTTTTCCAGCGTCGCCCGCACCCCCCATGCGGCGCAGCCTTCCAGCAGCACCTCGGTGTCGGAGTGGCCGCGAAAAGTTTTGCCGGCGCGGGCCAGGTCGTCGCGCAACTCGGCGGCGTTATAAATCTCGCCGTTGTACACCAGCGTCCATCGCCCGCAGGCCGACGCCATGGGCTGGTGGCCGGCGTCGGACAGGTCAATAATGGAAAGCCGCCGAAACCCCAGCGCAACCCCGGCCCGCGCATCGCACCACACCCCGCCGTCATCGGGCCCGCGCGAGCGCAAGGTGTCGGCCATGGCCCCGGCCGTCACCCGCAAACGGTCTTTAGATGCGCCAGCTTGAGTGATAAAACCGGCTAAGCCGCACATGGTATGTCTGCGCTGCAGGGTGAGGGCGTTGGCATGGCGGCGAAATATAGCACATGGGCGGCGGCAGTTATCCGTTGTTTAGCGCCATGCGTGCCAGGGGCAGGTATTGCGTTTCAATAATTTGCGCCACATCAAAATTCTTTTTTGCGTAATCGCGGATTTGCCGGCGCATGCCGAGGGCGACGGCGCGGTTTTTTGCAATAACAGCGGCGACATGCGCGCGGTCGGTGATTTTTTCCTCCGGGACGAGGTCAATGAACGGCAGCGACACATCCAGATTGGCCGCGCCGGCCTCGGACGCCACCAAACCGAGGCCGCCGGCCATGGCTTCCAGGCACACATTGGCATGCCCCTCGGATTCGCTCAGCAGCACCAGGTTGGCGTAGTCGGTTAAATCATTTTCCACTTGTTCCCGGCTCCACTCGCCGAGATAATCTTTGCCGAGGGCGATGTCATCCTCCACCGGCCCGGCAAAATAAAGTCCGGGAATTCCGCGCAACAGATGCTGCCGCTTTCTGCGGTTGATGATGGCCAGGCAAATGGAGCGGTCTTGGTGCCTTGGCGTTTCGGTGAAGCGGTACCTTTCGGTCATCAAACCGTTGGGAATGGTGTGGGCGCGACCGGGTGCGGCGCCGGCCGCCAGGTAATGCCGCCGGATGTTTTCGGACAGGCAGATGATGTGCGTTTTTTTGCGCAGCGCGCGGCGGTGGTAAGGGTAAGTCGCCAGTGAAACGCCCGGCGAATGGTCGGTGAGAAAAACGGCGCGGCATTTCAGCCAGCGGCTCAGATCAAAGTAGCGGGAATTTTTGATATGCACCAGGTCGGCGCGGAAAGAATTCACCTCGCGGACGATTTTCAGCCGCCGCGCAATGCTTGCGCCCTCCACCATGCCGGCCACACGCACCTCATGCCCCAAGCGCTCCAGAATTTGGCGGTAGTTGTGGATGCCCAACTGAATGCCGCCGTAGGCCACCGGCGGAGCCGGCGGACCGGCGCATAAGAGGAAGGCGATTCTCATCGCGCCGTCTCGGCCCGGCGCGGGGCTGCCCGGTTGGGGGGGCCTTAATTGTCCTTAAGTGCCCTTGGCGGCCGGCCGGTGTATTGACTGGCGCGCAAAAATCCCTTATTTTTCGCCGCTGACGGTGGGTGGGGTTGCCCTGGCGGTTTACTTAACCGCAATGTCCGGCCGCAACCCCACCGACAAAAAAACCGCAGAAAACCGCCATGAAAGCCGCCCGGCCATCGCACTTAAGGACAATTAAGAACGGACCCCAGGATTCCTCCCCCATCGGCATTGTTATCAACAGCATGGAAGGCGGCGGTACTGAGCGGTTTGCGCTTTTGCTTGCCGAAAGGCTGGCGGCAGCGGGGCGGCGGGTGGACCTGCTTTTGTGCAGTGCCAAAGGGCCTTACCTGCCGGCGGTGCGCTGTTATGCGCGGGTGTGCACATTGCATACGCGTTATTGGAGCAGCCGCCGGCGTGAGTTGCGCCGCAATGTTCACAAGTCGGTCCGCATCGCGCATTTCGGCCCGCGCTGGAGTCCGCTGTGGCTTTCATGGCTGCGGGTGGCGGCGCGCCTGCCCGGCATCGCGCCCGCATTGCAGAGCGGCAAACAGGCGCACACCGCCCTCGCCGTCGCCGACTACATTTGCCGGGAGCGGCCGCGGGCCCTGCTTGCGCTTCTGGAGGGCGGTGAAGTCGCGGCGCTGCTCGGCAACAGATTGGCGGCGCAGAAAACGCGGGTGGTGGTTTCGTTTCGTTGCGCGATGGTGGACCGGAAACCCGCCGCGTTGCGCCTGGCCCGAATCATCCTGCCCTGGGCCGACGCCCTCACCGCCAACTCCGATGGGCTCGCCGATGATGCGGCGCGCGGGATGAACCTGCCGCGCCAAAATATCCGCACCATATACAAC
>RKSH01000100.1 GCA_007570945.1 Gammaproteobacteria bacterium
CCGCACGCGCCGCAAAAGCCGCGCTCGCCCCACGATGATGAGGCGTACCATTGCAACGCTTCGCCCGCGGTCACGGTGACCGCATCGACAATGCCGCCGACCAGCGGCCCGCCGCCGGACCACCGCCGGCACATGCCGCAGTGGCACATGCCGATTTCATGCAGCGGCCGCGGCACTTCGAACCGCGCGGCGCCGCAGAGGCAGTGGCCTTGTTGGAGGGAATCGTTCACCGCGCAATTCCCGCGGCCGTCTAAGAGAGAGCCTTCTCGAGCTCCGGCACCGCCTCAAACAAGTCGGCGACCAGGCCGTAATCCGCCACTTGAAAGATCGGCGCCTCTTCATCCTTGTTGATAGCGACGATGACTTTGGAGTCTTTCATGCCGGCCAGGTGCTGGATGGCGCCGCTGATGCCGACGGCGATGTAGAGGTCGGGGGCGACCACTTTGCCGGTTTGGCCCACCTGGTAATCGTTGGGGACGTAGCCGGCGTCCACCGCGGCGCGGCTGGCGCCGACCGCGGCGCCCAGTTTGTCGGCGATTTTATCCAGCATTTGGAAATTTTCGCCGGACTGCATGCCGCGGCCGCCGGAGATGACGACGCGCGCGGTGGTGAGTTCGGGGCGCTCGTTGCGAGTGAGTTCCTGGCCGGCGAAAGTGCTGAGGCCGGCATCGCCGGTGGCGTCCACCGAAGTGACGGCGGCGTTGCCGCCGGTGGAGTCGGCCGCGTCAAAAGCGGTGGCGCGCACGGTCAACATCTTGATGTTGTCGGTGGACTGCACGGTGGCCATGGCGTTGCCAGCGTAGATGGGGCGCTCGAAAGTGGCGGCGTCGACGATGGCGGTGATGTCGGAGACCATCTGCACATCCAGCAACGCGGCGGCCGCCGGCATGATGTTCTTGCCATAGGTGGAGGCGGGTGCGAGAACGTGGCTGTAGGCCGGCGCGAGTTTGGCGATGAGCGGGGCGGTGTTTTCGGCGATGCCGTGCTCATACTCGGCGGCGTCGGCATGGAGGACTTTGGCAACGCCGGTGACTTTGGCGCATGCCTCGGCGGCGGCGGCGCTGTTGCGGCCGGCCACCAGCAGGCGAATGTCGGAGTCGCCGAGTGCAACGGCGGCGGTGACGGTGTTCAGCGTGGCCGCCTTGGGCGCGGCGTTGTCGTGCTCGGCGACGACTAAAATGCTCATATGACTTTGGCCTCTTCTTTAAGTTTGCGCACCAGTTCGGCGACATCGGCGACGATGACGCCGGCCTTGCGCGCCGGTGGCTCGGTGACTTTCACCACCCGCAGGCGCGGGGTGATGTCCACGCCGAGTTCGTCCGGGGTGAGCGCGTCCATGGGTTTTTTCTTCGCTTTCATGATGTTCGGCAGAGATGCGTAGCGCGGTTCGTTCAGGCGCAGGTCCACCGTCACCACCGCCGGCATTTTAAGGGTGAGGTTTTCCAGCCCGCCGTCCACCTCGCGCGTGGCTTTTGCCGTGGCGCCCTCAAGCGTCAACTTGGACACGAAAGTCGCCAGCGACCAGCACAACAGCGCCGACAGCATCTGGCCGGTCTGGTTGTTGTCGCCGTCAATGGCCTGCTTGCCCATCAGAATGAGTCCGGGGTTTTCCTTCTCGGCGACGGCCTTGAGAATCTTCGCCACCGCCAGCGGCTCCACCTGCGCGTCCTCAGAGGCCTGTACATGAATGCCGCGGTCGGCGCCCATGGCCAGGCCGGTGCGCAAAGTCTCCTGCGCCTGCGCCGGGCCCACCGAGGCGACGACCACTTCCTCGGCCTGCCCGGCCTCCTTGATGCGCAACGCCTGCTCCACGGCGATCTCGCAAAACGGATTCATCGCCATTTTGACATTGGCCAACTCCACACCACTGTGGTCGGCCTTGACGCGCACCTTGACGTTGTAGTCAATGACGCGCTTGATGGGGACGAGGATTTTCATTGGGTGGCCGGTCGGTGGTGATGGTTGGCGGGGGATTGTAGCAGATTTGGGATGACGCGCTCAGAGATTCTTGAAGTGGAAAACATCCACGCCCCGGGCGCCGGCGTATTCCGCCAGAGCGGAATCATCGGTCAACAACAGATGGCGGTTGCCGGCAACGCTGAAGGCAACGGTGTCCGCAAGTCCGAAATCGCCGAACATCGGCAATGCGGCGCATTCCATGCTTTTGCGGTACTGTTCCTGCATGACTTGCGCCGACATGGCGATGTGATTGAAAAATTGCCAGCGGTAATCGCCCCGCAAATGGCCGCCGAGATTACTGACTTCGGTCAGGATGTTCGGCGTGGTCACGATGCGATCAAACCTGTTGAGGAATTTGCACAGGTTGACGTAGTCCTGCTCGGAATATTTCCGGGTGCGCTTGAATTTGGGCACATAGCCGGCATTCACGGCGCCCACAAAAAAGAGCAGAAGCAGATTGGCATCCACCAACACGCTTTTTTTGCGGCCGACACGGCGCCGGTGCCCTTTCCGGGTCATGCCAAATCCTTGTCTTTCATGGAGCGCACTTTCCCCGAGCGCGCGTCCACATTAAAAATTTTATACATGCGCCGGTAGGATTTTCTCTGGGGGCCGCCCAAAGCCCGCGGCCACTCCGGGGTGGACATCGGCACGGAGAACCCCAGGGTCACCAGCCATTCCTTGTTGTTTTTTGCCATCTCCACTTCCTCCGGCATCATGTCCTTGAGTGTCTGTTTGGCGTAATAGGCGCGTGCCGCCTTGGCTGCGGAGTTCACGGCCGCAACCGCACCAATAGTTCGCGTCGCCTGGGCCATCACCCCAAATCATATAGGCAAGCCCCTCACCCCCGCAACCGTGCATTGTCCGGGTCATGCGGCGAGTCGGGGATGATTTTGGCCGGGTGGCGGCGGCCGAGAATTTCCAACTCCAGGCCGGCGGCGGTGGCGGCGCCGGTTTTGATGTAGCCGAGGGCCAGGGTTTTGCCGATGTGGTGGCCGTGGGCGCCGGCGGTGGCGCGGCCGACCATGTCCTCGCCGTGCCAGATGGGCTCGTTGCCGATGGGGTCGGCGTCTTTGATGCCGTCGACCTCCAGGGTGACGAACTCCTGCGGCACGCCGTTTTTTTGCTGCGCGAGGAGCGCGTCGCGGCCGGTGAACTCGCCCTTGTCCAAGTGCGCGAACATGCCGAGCCCGGCCTCCAAAATGGTGTACTCGCGGGTCAAATCCTGCCCCCACATGCGGTAGGATTTTTCGATGCGCAGCGAATCCATGGCGCGCATGCCGCACTGGCCGATGTTGAATTCCCTGCCGGCGGCCATCAGCTCATCAAAGATGTGGCGCTGGTATTCCACCGGATGGTGAATTTCCCAGCCGAGTTCACCGACAAAATTCACCCGCAACAGGCGCACCGGCGCGAGTCCCACGTACGTGTGGCGCGCGCTCAGCCAGGGAAAGTTTTCGCTGGACAAGTCCTCCTCGGTGATTTTCTGCAGCACCTTGCGCGAGTTCGGCCCGGCGACCACTAACGTCGCATGCGAAGTGGTCAACTCCCGCAACGTCACGCTGCCGTCGCGCGGCATCCACTTGCCGAGAAAATCCAGGTCGTAACGCTGCGCCGCACCGGAACTCACCAGGTAAAAAGCGTCAGTGCCCTCGCGGGTGACGGTGAACTCGCTGCGCACGCCGCCGCGAATGGTGAGGGCGTGGGCGAGGTGAATGCGGCCCTCTTTTTTCGGCAGTTTGCGGCACACCACTCGGTCAAGGTAAGCCTCGGCGCCCGGGCCGCTCAGCAGAAACTTGGAAAAACTGGTGATGTCAATGATGCCGACATTTTCGCGGATGTTGCGGTGCTCGTTGCCCACATGCTCCCAGTAGGCCGAGCGGCGGAAACTCCAGTCGTCCTCGCGCGCAACGCCCTGGGGCGCAAACCAGTTCGGCCGCTCCCAGCCGTAACGCTGCCCCCACACCGCGCCCAGCGCATCCAGTTTGTCGTGGATGGGACTGGTTTTCGCCGGGCGGCAGGCCGGGCGCTCCTCATCCGGGTAGTGAATGACGAAGACATGCTCGTAAGCCTCTTCGTTCTTCTTAACAGTGTACGGTTTGCAGGCGTATTCGCCGTAGCGCCTCGGATCCACGCCCAGCATGTCGATGCCCGGCTCGCCTTCGGCAATCCACTCGGCCAACTGCCAGCCGCTGCCGCCGGCGGCGGTGACGCCGAAACTGTGGCCTTCGTTCAGCCACAGGTTGCGCCGCCCCCAGGCCGGGCCCACCATGGGGTTGCCGTCCGGGGTGTAGGCGATGGGGCCGTTGACGATGTCCTTGACGCCGGCCGAGGCGAAAGACGGCACCCGGTGCATCACCGCCTCCACATGCGGCGTCAGGCGTTCCAGGTCGCCGGGAAACAAGTCTTTTTCAAACGTCGCCGGCACGCCGTCGGCAAACCGCGCCGGCGCCCCTTTCTCGTACGGCCCGAGGATATAGCCCATGCGCTCCTCGCGCAGGTAGTAGGACGCGTCAGACTCGCGCAGCACCGCCAACTCGCGCCCGCCGACCTCGCGGTATTCTTTCAACTCCTGCGCCACGTCGGTGACGATGTACTGGTGTTCCACCGGAATCGCCGGCACTTCCAGCCCGGCCATGCGCCCGGTCTGGCGCGCGTAGTTGCCGCTGGCCAGCACCAGGTGCTCGCAGGTGAGCACGCCGCGGCTGGTGGTCACCGTCCACTCGTCGTTGGCTTTTTGCGCCAGCGCGGTGACCTCGGTGTCGCGGTAAATCTCCGCGCCCATGTTGCGCGCGCCTTTGGCCAGCGCGTTGGTGAGGTCCACCGGCGCGATGTGGCCGTCGTGCGGGTGGTAAAGCGCGCCCACCAGCCCCTCGGTGTTGCACAGCGGCCAGAGTTTTTTCACCTCGGCCGGGGTGATGATTTCAAACGGCACGCCGATGGTGTTGGCGGTGCCGCAGTATTTAAGGTACTCGTCCATGCGCTCCTTGTTGGTCGCGAGCCGCAAGTTGCCGGTCACATGAAAACCCACATCCTGCCCGGTTTCCGCCTCCAGATTCTTGTACAAATCCACCGAATACTTGTGGATTTGCCCGACCGCGTAACTCATATTAAACAGCGGCAGCAGCCCGGCCGCATGCCAGGTGGAGCCGGCGGTCAACTCGGTGCGCTCGCACAGCACCGCATCAAGCCCTTTCTTCGCCAGATGGTAAAGCGTGCTGACGCCAACCACCCCGCCGCCGACCACGACGACTTGTGCATGGGTTTTCATGGAGCAGTCTCCGGTAATGGTTTGGCCGCATTATACAACGCTGCCGGCGACGGTGCAGATGACGGTGGCGGGGGCGGAGGTGATGACTGCGGCATCCGAAGTGACGGTGGCAGCGGCGGAGGCGGTGGTGGCGACGTCTACAGTGACGGTGGCAACGGTGCAGGTGGCGCCGGCGGTGCTATACTGCAAACGTGAACACGGCGGAGACATCGCGCAGGCAGCGGCGTGGCGGCGGGCGGGAGGCCCGGCGGGCGGCGCGGGCGGCCGGGACCTCACCCTCGGCGGCGTTTATTCGGCGGCGGATTCCGGTGTACGAGTTGGCCGGGGAAGAGGCGCTGATGATGGTGGAGGACAACGCCGAGACCATCCTCGCCGAGGTGGGCATTGACTTCAAGGACGACGCGGCCGCGCTGCAATTGTTCCAACGCGCCGGCGCCGAGGTGGACGGCGAGCGGGTGAGGTTTCCGCGCGGCATGTGCCGGGAGATCGTCACCAACGGCGCCCCCCGGGTGTTCACCCAGCATGCGCGCAACCCGGCGCGCTCGGTGCAAATCGGCGGTGACGCCGTGGTGCTGGCGCCGGCCTACGGTCCGCCGTTTGTGCGCGACCTGGACCGGGGCCGCCGCTACGCCGCCATTGAAGACTTTCGCAATTTCGTCAAACTGGCTTATGCCGCGCCCGCGTTGCACCACTCGGGCGGCACCCTGTGCGAGCCGGTGGACCTGCCGGTGAACAAGCGCCACCTTGACATGGTCTACAGCCACCTGCGCTACAGCGACAAGCCGTTCATGGGCTCGGTGACGGCGCCAGAGCGCGCGCAGGACACGGTGGACATGGCGAAAATCATGTTCGGCGCCGAGTTCGTGGACAACAACTGCGTGGCGCTGAGTTTAATCAACGCCAACTCGCCCATGACTTTCGACGCCACCATGCTTGGCGCGGCGCGGGTGTACGCCGAGAACAACCAGGCCACCGTCATCTCGCCGTTCATCCTCGCCGGCGCCATGTCGCCGGTGACGGTCATCGGCACCTGCGCGCAACTGTTCGCCGAGGCGCTGGCCGGCATGGCCTTTGTGCAACTCACCCGCAAGGGCGCGCCGGTGGTGTTCGGCACTTTCGGCAGTTCCATCTCCATGCAGTCCGGCGCACCCACTTTCGGTACGCCGGAGCCGGCCATGGTGCTGTTCATCGCCGCCGCCCTGGCGCGCCGGCTCGGCGTTCCGTTCCGCAGCGGCGGCGGTTTGTGCGCCTCCAAAATCCCCGACGCCCAGGCCGCCTACGAGTCGGCCAACACTTTGCAGAGCGCGATGCTGGCCGGGGTGAACTTCATGTTGCACACCGCCGGCTGGCTTGAGGGCGGCCTCGCCATGGGCTACGAGAAATTCATCATGGACGCCGACCAGGCCGGCATGATGCAGGTGTTCCTCGGCGGCGTGGACACCTCGGAGAACGGCCAGGCCATGGACGCCATCCGCGAGGTCGGCCCCGGCAAGCACTTCCTCGGTTGCGCCCACACCCAGGCCAACTTTGAAACCGCCTTCTACCGCTCGGCGGTGGCCGACAACAACAGTTTTGAACAATGGGAATCCGACGGCGCCCAGGACGCCGCCCAGCGCGCCAACAAAATCTGGAAAGAACAACTCGCGCAATACGAAGAACCGCCCATGGAGGCCGGGAAATTGGAGGCCCTGGATGCTTTTGTCGCGGGGAAGAAGGCGGCGGTGGAGGATTCCAACGTCTGATTAGACGGCCCTTGCCGGCGGCGCCGGACAGGTCAGTTCATTTTGGTAATGGAATCCCACTGCTTTTTCAGCTCGTAGGAAACGGCGGGATCCTTTTCCACCAATTCCACATGGGAATCAATGAAGTATTTTGTGTCCTGCAGAAGGCGCAGGTAATACTTCAAGGTCTCGAAGAGGCCATTGACAATCATTTGGCACCCGCTTTGTTGCCGTATTTCTATCAGCCGGGCGGTTACCCGGCTTTGGTCTTTAATTTCATTTTTTGTGCTCAGCAGGTAATAGGTGCCGACAATGCTTTTTTGCATTTTTTCATAACTGTCATTGACCAGCGCCAGGGACAGCGCGATATTGTGCTTGACCTCCACCACCTCAAAAGGCCTGCCCGTTTCGTCGTTTACCTAAACGTCACCCAGTTTTCCGGTTGTAGAATCAGCGGCGGTGTGGGACTCCAAGTCCACCAGTGTGCAATTTTTATAGCGGCTGACCTCCGACACCAGTTGCCTGTAAACGGCGTGTATTGCAAGTGCGGGCAGGCGGGCAGAACCGCCGATGCCGGAATTTACATGGTCCTGAAGCAGGGACAGTATCTGATTGATTGTAAGATTAGTCGGCCGGGACAATCTAATCTGGCGGCTTTTGTCCCGGTGCGCAATGAGCCCGGCCAGCATGTATGCCATGACAATCTCCGCAGATTGTCCGTTTATCTGGACTTCGTTGATGGTGTTGAGGAATGCCATCTTGACTTTTTTGGGAGAGATGGCCCCGGGGTAATGCAGGTCATATGGCCTTTTCTGCTCAAGCGAGCGAGTAAGCCATCCTGAACCCGACTGCATGGCCGGGAAATTGTGCTCCTTAAGAAAAGGGGTCACCACTTTTTCATCGAGTGAACGCCCGGCAAAACCACCCGGCAATCCTTGCTGGTGGTTGCGAATGTCCTGCCCGGAATGTAACGCTTTTTTCAACATTAAAGTGAGCAACACGGCAACAACGGCTTTGTTGCTTTCGCATTTTTCCACAATGAGGTCCAGATGCTCGCGCAAATCCCGGCGCATCTTAGGGCGGCCGTTTTTTGCGGTTTGGTAAATGTCCCGCAATTTTTGTTTCGCGTCAGGCATTGCTTAACCTCCTGGCGGCATATCCGCAGTATTCAGGGTTAATGTCTATGCCGATATATTGGCAGTTTTCTTCCCGGGCCGCCAGAAGAGTGGTTCCGCTGCCGACGTAAGGGTCCAAAACAACGCCGCCGACGGGGCACAGCAGCTTTATCAACTCCTGGACCACCCCCATGGGAAAGACGGCCGGATGGCCGATGCCCTTGATTGTTTCCACCGGGCTTTGCATGAGGTCTTTTTTCATGGGCTCACCCAGCAGGCGGATGATGGTGAAGCCGTTTCGTTGCATCTGAATTTTACGGCCGCCATCCTGGCCGCCGAAAGCAGGCGCGTGAACACCTCTGATTTTCATCCGGAATCCCTGAATATCGCCTCTCCGCACTTCCCCGATTACCTCATCCAGGCACCGCAATGCCCGGACTTTTTGGCCGGTGGTAAGGGATGATTCCGCTATCAGCCCCCGGTATTTTTCGCCCAGGCGCCCGGTGGGGGAATTTTGTTTTCCCCTCGGCTCGTTCATAAATTTATCCCGCGCGTAATAATAATCATCGCCTTTCACAAAATGAAAAAAAGGCTCGGTGCTGCTGACGAGGCGGCGCTTGAACTGGCGGGGGGTGGGATTAATTTTCGCCCACGTAATGTTGTTCACCAGAGTCAGCCCGAATGCCTCGGTGGCGGCGATGGCAAACCGGTAAGGGACCAGCAGCAAGCTGCTGTTGAGGTATTTGTCGCCGAGGTTATACACGATGCTGCCGGTGGGTTTGACGACCCGCAGCAATTCCCCCAGGCATTCCATCAGCGAATCGATATAAGCGTTGACGGTGCCCTCGTTGCCGATGCCGATGCCGCTGTAATCCCGCTGCTGAAAATAGGGGGGAGATGTGATGACAACGTCGACGCTTTGCTTTGGCATTTGCCGCAAAATAGAGACGCAGTCCCCGCACTGAACCGTGTTAAGAAAAGGGCCGCGGTTGGCGCGGGAGGACGGTTTGCGCATGGGCGGCGCGGCGCGACTGTCCGGGAATACGGGCTCATTAGCGCAAGGTTTTTTTGCCCGGGCTTGGTTTTTTTTCGGCATTGAATCTGTCACCTCATCACCACTAAGTCTGGCGGAGTTTCCCGGCGTTTGATTTGCGGAAAATGATACCATCTTTTTGCGCGGAAATACAAAGGACCCGGGCGCCGCCGCCGGCCGCCAACCGTGCTATCATCGCCCACCCCGAAACCATCACCGCCGGAGACCACAACCATGAACAGGCAATCACAAAACCACGCGCCCACCCTCACCACCGCCGCCGGGATTCCGGTGGCCGACAACCAGAACAGCATCACCGCCGGGCCGCGCGGGCCGTTGCTGGTGCAGGACTGGCAACTGTTTGAAAAGCACGCGCACTTTAACCGCGAGCGGATTCCGGAGCGCGTGGTGCACGCCAAGGGCTCGGCCGCACATGGCGTGTTGCGCGTGGAGCACGACATCAGCAAATACACCCGCGCCAAATTATTCTCCCGCGTCGGCAACGAAGCCGGGTGCTTTCTGCGCTTCTCCACCGTCGCCGGCGAGCGCGGCGCGGCCGATGCCGAGCGCGATGTGCGCGGCTTTGCGCTCAAAGTTTACACCGAGGAGGGCAACTGGGACATGGTGGGCAACAACACGCCGGTGTTCTTTGTCCGCGACCCGTATAAATTTCCCGACTTCATCCGCACCCAGAAGCGCGACCCGCGCAGCAACCTGCGCTCGGCCACGGCGATGTGGGACTTCTGGTCGCTGTCGCCGGAAAGTCTGCACCAGGTCACCATCCTGTTTTCCGACCGCGGCCTGCCGAAAAGTTACCGCCACGTGAACGGCTACGGTTCCCACACCTACAGTTTCATCAACGCCGATGGCGAGCGTTTCTGGGTGAAGTTTCACTTTAAAACCAAGCAGGGCATCGACTTCATCACCGACGAGGGCGCGGCCAAACTGGTCGGCGGCGACCGTGAAACGCACCAGCGCGACCTGTACAACGCCATTGAAAACGGCGACTTCCCACAGTGGAGGTTTTGCGTGCAAGTCATGCCCGAGGCTGACGCCGACAAGACGCCGTACAACCCGTTTGACCTGACCAAGGTCTGGCCCCACGGCGACTACCCGCTAATCGACGTGGGCACCCTTGAGTTGAACCGCAACCCGGACAATTACTTCGCCGAGGTCGAGCAGTCCAGTTTCTCCCCGGCCAACGCGGTGCCCGGCATCGGCCACAGCCCGGACAAGATGTTGCAGTTCCGCATCTTCTCCTACGCCGACGCCCACCGTTACCGCCTCGGCGTCAACTACGAGGCGTTGCCGGTGAACCGCCCGCAGTGCCCGGTGCACTCCTACCACCGCGACGGCGCCATGCGCTTTGACGGCAACGATGGCGGCGCGGTGCACTACGAGCCGAATAGTTTCAACGGCCCGGCCGAAAACCACGACTACCGCCAGCCGCCCCTGCACGTTGACGGCGACGTTGACCGCTACGACCATCGCGACGGCAATGACGACTACACCCAACCCGGCAACCTGTTCCGTCTGATGAACAGCGAGCAACAGTCGCGGTTGTTCGGCAACCTGGCCCGCGCCATGGCCGGCGTCCCCGAAGAAATCGTCCAGCGCCAGCTCGCCCACTTCACCAAAGCCGACCCGGCCTACGGCGAGGGGGTGGCGCGGGCGCTCTAAGCAAAGCCGGCGGCATGGCGGGCGACAGGCAATGCGGCGAGGAGGTGTGCCACCACTGCCTCGGCAAACACCCGGCCACCGGCGGCGTGCTGAGTGAGGAGGAAACCGAACTCATTCACCGCCACCGCCAGCGTCTGCGCTTTGCCGCGCACCGCACCATCTGCACCACCGGCCGCCCACCGCCGTTTTTTATCGGCAACCTAATCGGCGGCGTGGTGAAACTGACTTTCGCCGGCACCGCATCGGATGTGGACGCATTGCTGTTTCCCGGCGACTTTCTGGGCCCGTTCAGTGATGCCGGCGCCGTCAATTGCACCGCCGAGGCATTGTCGGAATGCGAGTTGTGCTGCTTTGAGGGCGCCGGCCTGCACAAGATTTTTGCGCGCCACCCGCGGTTGCAGGAAAACTTTCTGCAACACTTCGCCGATGCCGTGGAGCGCGCGCGCAAAGACGCCGCCCGGCTGCGCCGTCCGCAGGCCGCCGCCCGAGTCGCCGCTCTCCTGCACATCTTCGCCGAACGCGGCAACGGTGGCGGCGGCGAGGTGCAACTTCCCCTCAAGCGCTCCGAAATCGCCCTGCTCCTCGGTCTCAGCACTGAAACTGTCAGCCGCCGCCTGAGCATCATGCGCCACGACGGCATTATCCGCCCGCTGTCGCGGGAACGGTTCGTGGTGACCGATATGCCGCTGCTACGGGCACTGGCGGAAAATTAATCCG
>RKSH01000226.1 GCA_007570945.1 Gammaproteobacteria bacterium
ATTTCGGGGTTTTTGTGGGGTTGTGCGCGCTGCTGCCGGGGCTGGCGGCGCTGGCGCTGTGGCTGGCGCTGGAGGAGCGGGTGGTGACGGCCATGGTGGCGGCGGCGTTGCCGGCCGGCCTGGCCTCGTTGCCGGCGGAGCGGCTGGCGCTGGTGATGAACCAGGTGGCCAACATCGCGGCCGGAACGGTGGCGGCGCAGTCGGAGGCGATGGCGGCGGCGGCGGCGCATTACCGGGCCTTGGGCGGATATGCGCAACTGCTGATGCCGCCGGCGGTGGCGGCGGCGGCGGCGGCCGGATTCATGGTGGGACGGCGCATGCTGAGGGCGGATTTTGCGGCGCGCAACGCGGTGGAGCGCATCGTGATGGCGCTGCTTGTGGTTTGCTCGTGGGTGGCGATTTTGACCACGGTGGGAATCGTTCTTTCGGTACTGTTCGAGACGCTGCGGTTTTTTGACCAGGTTTCGCCGGCCGAGTTTTTGTTCGGGCTGGAATGGAGCCCGCAAACCGCGATTCGCCGCGACCAGGTGGGCGCCTCGGGCAGTTTCGGCGCGGTGCCGGTGTTCGCCGGCACGTTGCTCATCACCGTCATCGCCATGGCGGTGGCGGCGCCGTTGGGGCTGCTGTCGGCCATCTACCTGGCCGAATACGCGCCGCGCCGGGTGCGCGCGGTGGCCAAGCCGCTGCTGGAACTGCTGGCCGGCATCCCGACGGTGGTGTACGGCTTCTTTGCCGCGCTGACGGTGGCGCCGCTGGTGCGCGACGGCGGGGCGTGGCTGGGCCTCACCGCCGCCTCCGAAAGCGCGCTGGCGGCGGGGCTGGTGATGGGGGTGATGATTATCCCTTTTGTGTCGTCGCTGTCGGACGACGTGATACGCGCGGTGCCGGCGGCGTTGCGCGACGGCTCCCTGGGCCTGGGCGCGACGCATTCTGAGACCATCCGCCGGGTGGTGCTGCCGGCCGCGCTGCCGGGCATCGCCGGCAGCCTGTTGTTGGCGGTGTCGCGGGCGATTGGCGAGACCATGATTGTGGTGATGGCGGCCGGCCTGGCGGCGCGCCTCACCGCCAACCCGCTGGATGCGGTGACCACCGTCACGGTGCAAATCGTCACCCTGCTCACCGGCGACCAGGAATTCGACAGCGCAAAAACGCTGGCCGCTTTCGCCCTGGGCATGCTGCTGTTTTTGGCCACGTTGGCGATGAATCTCATCGCGCTTTTCATCGTCAAGCGCTACCGTGAAAATTATGAATGAGGCCCGCGACACCGTCAGCGTGGTGCGCGCCGGGCTGCGCAAGCGGCGCGCCGCCGAGCGCCGGTTTCGGCTGGCCGGCGCGGCGGCGGTGGCGGTGGCGGCGTTGTTTGTCGCGTTTTTGTTTGCGGTGATTGTCAAAAACGGCCTGCCCGGCCTGTGGCAGACGCGCATCCTGCTGACGGTGGAGTTGCCGGCGGCGGAATTTCAGGGCGGGGGCGAGGCCGCGCTCCGAGGCGCCAACTACCGCAAACTGGCGCGGCAGTCGCTGCTGGGATTATTCCCGGAGGCGACGGCGCGCGGCGAGCGGCGGGCGCTGGCAAAACTGCTGAGCGAGGGCGCGCCCTACGAGGTGCGGCGCGCGGCGCTGGCGGACCCGGATTTGGCGGGCGGCGCCCTCACCCTGTGGCTGCCGGCGGCGAGCAGCGTGGACGTCTTTTACAAAAGCGGCGCCGGCGGAAAATTGAGCGAGTGGCAACAACAAAAAGTGGCGCAACTGGAAGACGCCGGGCGGCTGCGGAAGGCGTTTCACTACGGGTTCTTTCTGAACAACGACTCGCGCTCGCCGGAGTTGGCCGGCATTCGCGGCGCCTTGGCCGGGACTTTTTACACGCTGCTGGTGACGTTGGCGCTGTCGTTTCCGGTGGGGGTGGCGGCGGCCTGTTATCTGGAAGAGTTCGCGCCGCGCAACCGCTGGACCGACCTCGCCGAGGTCAGCATCAACAACCTGGCCGCGGTGCCGTCGGTGGTGTTCGGCCTGCTGGGGCTGGCGGTGTTCATCAACTTCTTCGGCCTGCCGCGCTCGGTGCCGCTGGTGGGCGGGCTGGTGCTGAGCCTGATGACGCTGCCCACCATCATTATCGCCGCGCGCGCCGCCCTGCGCGCGGTGCCGCTATCCATCCGCCAGGCCGCGCTGGGCCTGGGCGCGTCCAAAATGCAGACGGTGTTGCACCACGTGCTGCCGCTGGCGCTGCCCGGCATCCTCACCGGCACCATTATCGGCATGGCGCAGGCCCTGGGCGAGAGCGCGCCGCTGCTGATGGTCGGCATGGTGGCGTTTTTGGTGAACACGCCGGGCGGCGTGCTGGACCCGGCGACGGTGCTGCCGGTGCAAGTGTTTCTGTGGGCCGACAGTCCGGAGCGCGGCTTTGTGGAGAAAACGGCGGCGGCGATTTTGGCGCTCATATGTTTTCTGGTGGCGATGAACCTGCTGGCTGTTATCATCCGCGCGAAGTTTCAGAAGCGATGGTGACGGCGGAACACAACGACAACGCGCCAACGGCCGGCGACATCACCGCCGCCGACCCGCACATGCGCGCGCGGGGGGTGAGCGTGCACTACGGCGGCAAGCAGGCGATTTTTGATGTGTCGGTGGACATCGGGCGCAACGAGGCGCTGGCCATGATTGGCCCCTCGGGCTGCGGCAAGTCCACATTTTTGCGCTGCCTGAACCGCATGAACGACACCATTCCCAACTGCCGCATGGACGGCGAGGTGACGCTGGACGGCGTCGACATCCACGGCGGCGGGATGGATGTGGCGGAGTTGCGCGCGCGGGTGGGCATGGTGTTCCAGAAGCCGAACCCGTTTCCCAAATCCATCTACGACAACGTGGCCTACGGCCCGCGCCTGCACGGCCTGGCGCAGGGCCGCGCGCAAACCGATGAAATCGTGCAGAAGAGCCTGCGCCGCACCGGCCTGTGGGACGAGGTGAAGGACGACCTGGGCCAGGCGGCCACCGGCCTCTCCGGCGGCCAGCAGCAGCGGCTGTGCATCGCGCGCGCCATTGCGGTGAGTCCGGAGGTGATTCTGATGGATGAGCCGTGCTCCTCGCTGGACCCCATCGCCACCGCGCGCATTGAGGAATTAATCGACGAGCTGCGCCGCCACTACGCCATCGTCATCGTCACCCACTCCATGCAGCAGGCGGCGCGGGTGTCGCAGCGCACCGCCTACTTTCACCTCGGCCGGCTGATTGAGGTGGGCGCGACGCCGGAAATTTTCACCCGGCCGCGGCATGAGTTGACGGAAAATTACCTGACCGGGCGCTTTGGCTGATGGGCGCGCCGCTGCCGCTGCTGCTGGAGCCGGCTGATTTGGCCGGGCGGCTGGACGACCCGCAACTGCTGCTGGTGGACCTGTCGGAGGAAAAAAATCATGCCGCGCGCCACCTGCCCGGCGCGCTGCATCTGCCCTACGCAAAACTGGTCAGCGGCGCGAAACCGGCGCCGGGGCTGATGCCGGCGGCGGAGGAATTGCGGCGGACGCTGTCGGCCCTCGGCGTGTGCGAGGTGCGCCACGTGGTGGCCATGGACGACGAGGGCGGCGGCCGGGCATGCCGGCTGCTGTGGACGCTGGAGGTGTTCGGCCACCAAAGAAAGTCGCTGCTGAACGGCGGCATGACGGCGTGGGCAAACGAGGGCCATCCGCTGAGCGCGGCGCCGGCGCGGCCGCTGTTGTCGGTGTTTGAAAATGAAATGAACGCGGCGGCGGTGGCGACCGCCGAGGATGTGCTGCAAAGCCTCACCGACCCCGCCGCCGCCCTGCTGGACGCGCGCACACCGGAAGAATTCCACGGCAAAAAAATCCGCGCCAAACACGCCGGCCATATCCCCGGCGCAAAAAACCTAAACTGGCTGGACACCGTGGACCGCGCCCGCAACCTGCGCCTGAAACCGGACGATGAACTGAAAAAAATGCTCCGCCAGCGCGCCCTCACCCCGGACAAAACCATCATCCCCTACTGCCAAA
>RKSH01000023.1 GCA_007570945.1 Gammaproteobacteria bacterium
GCGGCGTGCTGAAAGTCAACCCCAAATATGGGCTTATTATACGCCACATGTTATGGCCGGCTAGCGGCACGGTCACGAGCGCATCCTTTCACCCTCAGGATCGTATTGCGGCCGAGTGTGCACGGTGGCCGGGCGAATTTCGCCGAGGATTTCCACTTCCACCGCGGCGCCGTCGGTGGCGGCGTTGGCGGGGAGGTAGCCGAGGGCGGTGGCGCGGTCCAGGTGGTGGGCATAGCCGCCGGAGGTGAGGGCGCCGATGACTTTGCCGGCGGAGAAAACCGGCTCGTCGGCAAACGGGTCGGCGGCTTCACCCTTCGCCGGCGCGATGTGGAACGCGGCCAACTTGCGCGCCGGCCCCCGCTCGCGCTCGCGCATGATTTTGTCGCGGCCGGTGAAGTTTTTTCGCCGCCAATCCACAAAGCGGCCGAGGCCGGCCTCCAGCGGCGAGTAGTCCGGCGTGTATTCGCGCGTCCAGCCGCCGAAACTTTTTTCCAGCCGCAGCGAGTTGAGCGCGCGCGCGCCGAAAAGTCGCAGGCCCAAACCATCACCGGCCCCGCACAGCGCGTCAAACAGTTGCGGCAAGTAGTCGGGCGCGGTCCAGATTTCATAACCGTGTTCGCCGGTAAACGAAATACGGCCCACCAGCGCCGGGCACATGGCGACCTCCATTTTGCGCAAGGACAAAAACGGAAAACCAGCGGCGGACAAGTCCGCACCGTCGGTGACGCGGGAAAACAATTCGCGCGCGCGCGGGCCGGCGATTGCAAAACCGCAGGCACGGGTGCGCAGCGACTGCACGGCGACATCGCCTTCCAGATGCGATTCAAACCAGCGCATGTGGTAGTCCTCGGCGATGCCGGAGCCGAAGATTAAAAACTGCTCCTCGGTGAGGGCGGCGACGGTGAAGTCGCCGATAATTCTTCCGTTGCCGTTCAGCATCGGCGCCAGCGCCATGCGGCCGGGTTGTGGAATGCGGCCGGCGAGAATTTTTGCCAGCCATTTTGCGGCGCCGGCGCCGGCCACTTCGTATTTGGCAAAGTTGGAAATTTCCAGCAGGCCCACGGCCTCGCGCACCGCCCGGCACTCGGCGGCCACCGGGGCGAAAGCGTTGGAGCGGCGGAAAGTGGCGTGCTCCACCGCATCGGTGCCGGGCGGGGCAAACCACAGCGCGTGTTCCAGGCCGTAGGCGGCGCCGAACACCGCGCCGCGCGCGCGCAGTTTTTCGTACACCGGCGTGGTGCGCAGTGGGCGGGCGGCGGGCAGTTCCTCGTTGGGAAAGGAAATGCGAAAGCGCCGCCGGTAGTTCTCGCGCACCTTGGCGCGGGTGTAGGCCGGGCCGGCGTAGTCGCCGAAGCGCGCCGCATCCATGGCGAAAACATCCATGCCGGGGTCGCCGTCCACAATCCAATTGGACAGCGCCAGACCAATGCCGCCGCCCTGGCTGAAGCCGGCCATGACGCCGCAGGCCACCCAGAAATTTGGCCGCCCGCGCACCGGGCCCACCAGCGGGTTGCCGTCCGGGGCGAAGACGAAGGGGCCGTTGATGACTTTCTTGATACCGGCCTCGGCCAGCGGCGGGAAGTGTTGAAACGCCACCTCCAGACTCGGCGCGATGCGGTCCAAATCTTCGGGCAGCAACTCGTGGCCGAAATCCCACGGCGTTGTGCGCGGACTCCACGGCACGCAGTTTTGTTCGTACGTGCCGAGCACCACGCCGCGCCCCTCCTGCCGCAGATACATCTCGCCGCCGAAATCAATGCAGTGCGGCAACTCATCAGTGCGTCCGCGCAGCAGCGGCAGCTCGTCGGTGACGATGTACTGGTGCTGCATGGCCAGCAGCGGCAACTCCAGCCCCACCATGCGCCCGACTTCGCGCGCCCACAGGCCGCCGGCATTGATGACAATCTCGGCGCGCAACATTCCCTTTTCAGTTTGCACCTCCCATTCGCCGCGGTCGCCGCGGTGGCGCAGGCCGGTGACGCGGTTGTGGCGGTAAATCTCGGCGCCGCCGATGCGCGCCGCCTTGGCGTAGGCGTTGGTGACGCCGGACGGGTCCACATGGCCCTCAAACGGGTCGAACAAGGCGCCGATGAAATGTTTGGGCTCAATGATGGGCAGCGCACGGGCGGCTTCCTCAATGGAAACCAATTCGTTTTGCAGGCCAAGGTGGCGCGCTTTGGCGCGGGAGGTTTTAAGAAAGTCCAGGCGCTGCTCGGTGTCGGCCAGCAGGTAGCCGCCGGTGATGTGGATGCCGCAGGACTGGCCGGAAATTTTTTCCATTTCCCGGTACAGGCGGATGGTGTAATCCTGCAGGCGCGCCACGTTGGGGTCGCTGTTTAAGGTGTGCATGCCGCCGGCGGCGTGCCAGGTGGAGCCGGAGGTCAACTCGGCGCGCTCAATGAGAACCACGTCTTTCCAGCCGCGGCGGGTAAGATGAAACAGCACGCTGCATCCGACCACGCCGCCGCCGATGACGGCAACTTGCGCATGGGATTTCATGATTGGTTTCCTGAGGGTGAGGGTTTGCGGTTAAAAATCGGCGGCCACGCCGCCTTCGGCCTTGCGTTTTTCCACAAACGCATCCAGTTCCTCGCGCACCGCCGGGTCCAGCGGCGGCGGCCGGAATTCCCGCAGTGTTTTTTTATACAAACGGTTGGCGTGTTCCACGGTTTGCGGGGCGCCGGCGTCGCGCCAGTTTTCAAAGTTGCGCCAGTCGGACAGCAGCGGTTCGTAAAATGCGTTGCGGTAGCGCGCCCGGGTGTGGGCAGCGCCGAAAAAATGACCGCCGGCGCCCACTTCACGAATGGCGTCCAGCGCCAACTCATCGCCACCAACCGGCAGCGGGCGCAAAAACTCGGCCACCATCTGCAACAGGTCCACATCCAAGATAAACTTTTCAAAAGACGCGCGCAAGCCGCCCTCAAGCCAGCCGGCGCCGTGCAGCAAAATGTTGGCGCGCGCCATCACCGCGCCCCACAGCGAGAAAACCGATTCGTATGCGGCCTGCGCGTCCACGGCGTTGGCGGCATTGGCGTTGGAGGAACGGTAGGGGAGGCGGTAACGGCGCGCCAGTTGTCCGCCGGCCAGCGCGGCTTTCATGGACTCCGGCGTGCCGAAAGCGGGCGCGCCGGAGCGCATGTCAACATTGGAGGTGAAGCCGCCGTAGACAAACGGCGCGCCCGGCCGCACCGCTTGACTCAGCACCAGGCCGGCCAGCGCCTCCGCATTTTGCTGCGCCAGCGCGCCGGCCAGCGTCACCGGCGCCATTGCACCGGCCAACGTGAACGGCGTCAGCACCACGGCCTGGTTGTGCGCCGCCATTTCCATGATGCCATGCAGCATGGGCGCATCCAGCCGCAGCGGCGAGTTGGAATTAACCACCGTAAACAGACTCGGCTCCTGCATTAATTGATCGCGACTCACCGCCCGCGCGATGCGTGCAATCTCCAGGCCGTCGCGGTTGCGCTCGCGGCCCAGGGAGTACGCATGAAAAACCTTGTCGCCCAGCACCGCAAAATCGCGCAGGCATTCCAGATGGCGAATGGACGGATGCAGGTCCACCGGCTCCACCGGATAGCCGGACATGAAATGAATGATGTTGAAGTGCTGCGCGAGGCGGACGAAGTTGCGGTAGTCACGGTGGTTGCCGGCGCGCCGCCCGCCGTCCAGGTCCGAACAATGCGGCGCGCTGCCGACCGTGCCGCAACACAAAACCCCGCCGCCAATGGTGATGTTGCGCTCGGGGTTGCGGGCGTGCAGCGTGAACGACTCCGGCGCCGAGTTTGCGGCGGCGTCCACCATGGCGCGGTCCATTTTTACCGTGGCGGAATTTTTTTTAACCTCGCCCCCGGCCGCGGCCATCACCGCCCGCGCCTCGGGGCAGAGGAAGTCAATGCCGATGGTTTCCAGAATTTCCATGGAGGCGAGGTGGATGGCCTCCACCTGGTCGGCACTGAGCGGCTCCAGCGGGGGGAAAGGGTTGCGGAGGGCTGCCC
>RKSH01000182.1 GCA_007570945.1 Gammaproteobacteria bacterium
CAGCGGCTGGCCCGCGGCCGGGGCGCCGGTGTCGGCGATGTAGGCGAACTCGGCGGCGGTGACGCCGTCCATGTCTGGCCCGCGGCCGGCGGCGGCGCCTAAGTGGAAGGTGACGGTGACATCACCGGCGGGCGCATGGCCGGTGAAAGTGAGGGGGAATTTTGCGATGGCGCCTTCCTCGGTGTCCGGGGCGTCGGCGACGGCGACCACGGTGCGGCGGGCGAGGGCGGGGTCGGTGACGGTGACGCTGGCGGAGGGGGTGGTGATGGGGATGGTGTCGGGTGATGGATTGGCGAGGGTGAGGGTGAGGGTCTCGGATGTCTCGTGCACGATGTCGGGCAACAGGCGCACGCGCACGGTTTGCGGGGTGTTGCGGTCGTCAGCGGTAAAAGTGAGGGTGCCGCGCAGGGGGGCATCGTGGTCATCGGCGGAGACGGTGCCGCCGATGGACCAGTCCACGGTGGCGGGGATGGGGTCGCCAAAGCCGTCCGTGCCAAAAAAACCGTCGCCCAGGCGGATGCTGAAAATAACCTCGCCTCCCTCCTCCACCTCCGTCCTATCCACCGAAACCGCGGACCCCATCCCTTGCCCGAAAGCGGCGGGGGAACCGAGGATGAAAAAAACAGCGGGAAGAAAGAGAAACCGGCGCCACATTGCGGCGCGGATTATACGCGAAAATCACCCCGGTATCATGCGGGAGGGCCGGTTTGCCGGTACTTGCGGCGCAGTTCCTCCAGCTCCTCGGCCTCCTCCCGGTCCTCCCGGCGCCAGCGGAGGACGGTGAAAATCATGAAGATGGCGCAGCCGATAAAGGTAAGGATGATGCCGATGAGCAAAAACCGGCTGATGGTGTTGATGACCTCCAGGGCTTCCGGGTTCAGGGCCTCCGGGCTCATGGCGCATCTCCCCGCAACTCGGCCAGCAACTCCTGGCGGCGGCGTTTGCGGTCGTCATGGCGGTCGCGGTCAAGAAAATGCATCCACGCCCACGCCATAAACACCAGCATCGGCATCACAAAGACGCCGCCGATAAACATGGTGGAAATGGTGAAATAGAAAAAGTTATCCACGGTATTTCTCCAATTTTCTGAGGTGGTATATGGCCCCGAACAGGCAAATAAGGGCGAAAACCACAAGCCCGGCAATAAGCACCCACCCGAAATAAAATAAATCCGCGGATTCCCGAATGTCAAGCGCACCCGGCCCAGTGACAAAATACCGGACCATCCCGCCGCCCACCGCCACCAGTACGCCGATGGCGGCCAGCATTAAATGGCTCAGCAGGCTGACCCAGCCTTTAATCGCCTCAATCCTCGCATCCATGGATGCAATCATAGCGCATTAATCATTCACCACCCCGTGCGGCACGTGGGCGGTGGGGACGTGGCCGCGGGCCGAGTCGCAATGGCCGCTTTGGTCGTCAAAGAAAATGTCGGCGCCGAAAGCGTCGAGGAATTTTCCCTTGTCGCGGCCTTCCAGAAACAGCGCCTCGTCGATGCGAATGTCCCAGGCGCGCAGGGTGCGGATGACGCGCTCGTGGGCCGGCGCCGAGCGCGAGGTGACCAGGGCGGTGCGCAGCGGCGGGTCGGCGGGGAAGTCGGACTGGATGCGGTGCAGCGCGGCCAGCACGTTTTTGAACGGGCCGCCGGACAACGGCTGGCGCGCGGCGGCGGTTTCGCTGTCGAGAAAAGCGCCGACGCCGCCGGCCTGGTAAACGCGCTCGGCCTCGTCGGAGAACAGGACCGCGTCACCGTCAAAAGCGATGCGCAACGGCCCGTTGTCGGCGCCGGCGGTGTGCGACGGCAGAATGGTGGCGGCGGCGTAACCCTCGCGCAAAACCTCGCGCACGCTGTCGGGGTTGGCGGACAAAAACAAATCGGCGTCAAACGGCGGAATGTAGCGCCACGGATCGCCGCCGCCGGTGAAGGCGGCGCTTTTGATGCCCAGTCCGTGGTGGGCGATGGAATTAAACACGCGCAGGCCGGTGTCGGCGCTGTTGCGCGACACCAGCACCACCTGCGCAAAGGGCCTGCCGTCGCTGTCGCTGATTTGCAGCAACTTGCGCACCAGGGTGAAGGCGACGCCGGGCCGCAGCGCCTCGCTCTCGCGCTCAATCTGGTATGCGCAGTAGGCGGCGATGCCCTCGGTTTCAAAAACGCGGTGGCTTTGCTCCAAATCAAACAGCGCGCGCGACGAGATGGCGACGGTGAGTTGGGCGGCGGCCGGGGGCATGGGGCGATGTTACCGCAGGCGGCCGCGGCTATTGCGGACTCCATTCGCGCCAGGCCCGGGCCAGGGGAAAATACAGGCCGAGCCGCACCGGGCGCCGCTCGTTGCCGGGCATGTGCGCGATGAGTTTGGCGTAGGCTTCCAATTGCGGCGCGTAACGTTCCTGTTCGTTGTCCAGAAATTTTTCCAGCGCGCCGCCGCGGTGCTCGCCGGTTTTGTAGTCAATGACCCAGCGCACGCCGCCAGCGTCGGTGAAGGTGCGGTCGATGATGACATGTTTTGCGCGGCCGTCCACGATTCCGCTGAGCGCGTATTCACTGTGCGCATCGGCATGCGCGCGGTGCACAATCCACCGGCCGCGTTCATCGCCGAGCGTAAACAGCAGCGCCGCCTGCGCGCGCTCCGCCACATGCGCGACGTCTTTTTCATTCATGCCGAGGCCGCGCAGTTGCGGTTTAAACAATTCACAGCACCGCCGCACCCGCGCTTCGTCCCATTTCTCGGCGCCTTCCTCCGCAATGCGGCACAAAACACGGTGCACCAATGTACCCGTTGCGCGCGCGGTGGCGCCGGCCCATTCAAAAACCGGCGCCGGCGCGGCGGCATCGGCCTGCTGCACCGGGGCCAGCGGAATGGCGCCGGGGCCGGCGGGCAGGCGCCAGTCCGCCGGCAGGCGGGCGAGGGTGAAGGCGGGGATTTTGGCGGCGGCCTCGCCTTCGCCGGCGGCGCCGGCTTGTTTCAGCGCACGGGCTGTGAACCGTTCTTTCACCGCGGCGGCGCCCCAAATGCGGGCCAACAGTGAACGCTTTCGGGGCGCGCTGACTGCGCCATCTTTAACGGTGAGCGATGCGAAGAGGTGAAGTTTGCGCCGCGCGCGGGTGCAGGCGACATACAACAGGCGCGCCGATTCCAGCGCCACGCGGCGCGCGTACAGGTCGCGCATGAAGTCAACCATCGGTTCACGCTCTCCGGACGCCGCGGCCAGCGGCGCCAGCAGCACGCGCCCGGTGCGCCCACCGTTTCCGGAGTCGCGTTGACGATTCCACAACAGCGCGCGCGGCGGCTCCTGTTTCGGCGTGCGTTCCAGACCCGGAATCAGCACCACATCAAACTCCAAACCCTTGGCGCCGTGCATGGTCATCACTTGCACTTCGCCGGCGGCATCGCCGTCATCGGCGGCGCGCCGGCGGGCATATAAACCGTCCACGCGCTCGCGCAGTTCACCGTAATCGCGCAAACCAAGGGGCGCGCACGTCGCATCCAACTGGGCGAAAAAGTCGCGCGCGTGCTCGTAATCCTCCGCCCGCGCCAGGGCCGCGCCGCCAAGGGCGCGCCAGGCGTTCTCCACCCACCGCGCAACCGGCAGCCGGCCGCGGCGGGCCAGCGCATCCTCCACCACCGCCATCAGCCGCGCCAGCCGCCGCCGCGCCTCAGGCGGCATTTTGTCGCGCACGGTTTGGTCGCGCAAATTTTCCAGCACGGTTTTCGCACCCTCGGTGACCACGCTGAGCTCCACAAGTTGCAGTCCGCACCACGGCGCGCGCAGCAGCGCAAGCCAGGCCGCGCGGTCGGCGGGGTGCAGCAGCGCGCGCGTCAACGCCAGCAAATCTTGCACCACCGGCCGGCGCGCAAGAGAATCCAGATTCACCTCGCGGCACGGCACGTTGGCGGCGCGCAACTTGCGTAAAATTGCCGGCAGATGGCTGCGGTTGCGCGCCAAAATGGCGATTTTCGCCCTGGGGTCGGCGGCGCGCTCTTTGCACACCACTTTGGCCACGGCGGCGGCCTCGGTGTTGTTGCGCGGCGCGTGAATGGCGACGCCGGCATCGGCGTGCGACTCGCGCACAGCGTCAGCGCCGGAATACGGCACCGCGCCGAGCAGCGGGTCCGCGCGCCGCGGCATGCCGTGGCCGAGGGTTTCGTTAAACCATTCCACCAACTTCGGGTCGGAACGAAAATTTGCGCTCAGGATGATTTCGTCCAACCGCACCTGCACCTGGGCGAGCGCGCGCTCCTTGGCGGCGCGCAAATAAATGCCCACATCGGCGTCGCGAAACAGATAAATGGACTGTTGCGGGTCGCCCACCAGAAAAAGCGTGCGCGATTCGGATGCATCCCAGCCGGCGGTCAACAATTCCAAAAGTTCCACCTGCGCGTGCGAGGTGTCCTGAAACTCGTCCACCAGAATGTGTTTAATGCGGTAGTCCAGCGCCAGCGCCAGGTCGGTGGGCTCGCCGGGCTCGCCCAAACTTTTGGCCGCGCGGGCGGCAATCTCGGTGAAGTCGCATGCGCCGCGCGCGGCGAACAAACGTTGCAAACGCGACTCGGTTTGCGCCAGCGCGCGCAACAGCGCCACCAGCACGCGCCACTCGGCCAAGGTGGCCTGCGGCGGCGGCAATTTGCGGACATCGGCCAGCGCATCGCCCCAATCGGGCGCGGCGGCTTTAATGGTTTCCAGCAGCGCAAGCATGCGCTCTTTGGCGGCGCGGTCGCCGGTTGGAAAGCCTTGTTTGACAGTCACGGTTTCACGGTAATTGCCGGCTTTGGTCAACAGCAACTCGGCAATGCCGCGCCACTGCTCCAGGCCGCCGCAGTCGGCGCCGGGAATTTTTTTCATCCCGCGGCAAACGTGAAGCGGCGACGACTCCGGCAAATTCCCCGAAGCGTGGAGCGCGCAGGCGGTGATGTTTTGCGCCTCGCCCGAGGGCATGCTGGCGCGCGTTTTTTCCAGCACCTGCTCAATCATCCAGCGGCGCGCTTCACCAAGCCGCCGGCGCCCTTCATCGTCACCGAGCCCCACCAGCGGCAGCCACTGGTCGCGGTGCTCCAGCGCGTCGGCCAGCAGGCCGCACAGTTTGCCGTGGTCGTTGTCCACATGGCGCAGCAGAATCCCCACCGCCCAGGCCTCCGATGAACCGGTGTTTTCCAGCGCGGCGACCGCGTCGGCGGCCGCCCTGCGGTAGGCGGCGCGGGGAAAATCGTCCACCGCCGGCGGCGCGCCGAAACCGGAAGCGCGCGGCATGCGCCGCACCAGTTGCGCGCCGAAACCGTCAATGGTGTGAAACTGCAGGCGCGACGTGTTTTCGAGCAGGCGCCAATTTTTTTCGCGGCCGCGGACCAGGGCGGCGCGCGCATAGGCCAGCAGTTGCTCTTCGTGCCCGTCCTTCGCCGCAGCATCCTCCTCCGCACGGCACAGCGCATCCAGCACTTTCAAGCGCATTTCACCGGCCGCTTTGCGGGTGAAGGTCATGGCGAGAATTTCCTCGGGCTGTTCCACTCGCTCCAGCAACTTAAGGTAACGGCGAATGAGCAGCGAGGTTTTGCCGGAGCCGGCCGGCGCGCGGACAATAAACGAGCGCCCGATGTCCAGCGCCTCGGCGCGCGCTCTTGCATCCGTCGGCATGCGCTCAGCCATCACCGTTTTCACCGTCGCCACCGTCAAGCCGGCGCTCGTCCACCCGGCACACCGCGCGCAGGTCACAATACCGGCAGGTGGCATCACCACGTGCCGGGTCCACTTCGGCAACTCCCATGGCGATGTCACTGGCGAGTCTTTTCAGATGCGAATTCCACTCGGCAATTTGCGACTCCCAGTCGACACTTTCGAGGTTGCACCCTGCACTTCTCTCCGTGTCGCAACGGCCAAGCAAACGTGTACCGTCGGTTTCGCCGCCGCGAAGTCTGGCAAAAGCAACGGCTTTCACTTCATCGCCAAGCAGCGCGCGGTATAGCGGCAACTGCGGCTCCTCCGGCCGCTCGCCATCCCACAACGTCGCTTTGGCCTCGCCGGTTTTGTAATCCATCACCAGCAGTGAACCGTCGTCCAGACGGTCAATACGGTCGATCCACACCTGCAGGCTGAGGCCGTGGAAATTTTGTTCATGTTTTTCCTCCCGCGCGGTGACGGTGAACGGCGGCCGTTGTTTTTCAAACGCAAGATGCCGCAAAACCAGTTCGCGCAGCTGCCCGGCCAGCGCCCGCCGTGCATTGGCGCCGAGCACCGAAAGATTGCGGCGCTGAAAATCGCCGAGCGCCTCGTCAAGCGCGGCGTTCACTTTTGACTCAAGCGCGGCCTCACCCTCGGCGCGCAACTCATCGCGGCCGCGCCAGTTGCCCCACAAAAGGCGCATCACCTGGTGCACCAGATTGCCGCGGTCCATTGCATTGGCGGCGGCGCGCGTTTCGGGCAACTCCCGGCCGCCGAGGCGGTGGCGGGCGTAGGCGCGGAACGGGCATTGCGACTGGTCGCGGAACAAACCCGCGCCGCCCGGTGCGCGAACGTGCGGCGGCAGCGCGGCGCCGTTTGAGTCGTTCACCTTTTCCAAATACGCGCGCGCCGCGCCGAGGTGCGCGGGGTGAAGGCGGGGTTTTTCCGGCGCGTCAAATTTCTTAACGTCGCCACCGCTCAACAACGCGCTTGGGCGCAACTCGCGTTCATCATCCAGTTTTGCATAACTGAACACCACCTCCCTGGCGGCGGCCTTGAGTCGGGCGGTGAGTTGCCGCGCGCTGTTCAGCGACTCATCCCAGCCGCCGCCCGGCATGCCGCGCTCACTCTGCACCCGCACCGGCAGAAAGGCCAGCGGTGACGGCGGCGGCGGCCATGCCGCATCAGAAAAACCCGCCGCCCACAGCGCATCAAACGTCAGCCCGGCCGACTCCGCCAGTCCCATCACCTGCACCGGCGCGGCCCCGGCCTGCGGGTTGAACACGCGCGCCGCCGCAAGCCGCCGCAACCTCACAAACGCGGCGCGCGCATCGCAAACGCCGGCCACCAGACCCAGGGAGGCAAAGTTGTCCAGCATTTCCCTCCACGCCTCATGGGCCTGGTGTTCATGGCTGTTCAGCGTTGCATCGCCGGGCCAGTTGGCTTTTTTCAACCGCCGGCTAAACTCCGCTCCCCATTCGCCCATGGAAAGTTTTTTCCCGTCACCGCCGCCGCACAAGTCGCGCAGCATCGTGCCCAGTCGCGGCGCATCGTCGGCGAATTTCTTTTGCATAAACCGTTCATTGTTCACGACACGGCGCAGCAGAGCCGGCGTGAGGGCCGGCGGCAGCGACTTGCGCATCTCAAAATCCACCCGCGCCCGCGCCGCCAACTCCGCCTCGGCGCCTTTGGTGAACGGCGAGCGCAACCAGCGGCTGAAAGTCTCGTAATCACATTCGGTGGACGTCCATTCCAGCAAATCCAGCGCATCGGCGACCAGCGGCTGCGCGTCCAGGGGCGCGCCCAGGGAGAGGTGGAACAAACGCTCGGCGGCCACGCTGTCCACCGCCGGGTCAAAACCGCCGAGTACATCGGTGAAAACCCGCCGCACATCCTCGCGGCGTTTTTCCAGGTCGCGCACCACGACGCCGACGCTGAAGCCGGGTCCGTTTTTTTCCATCAGTTCGCGGCACCAGGATGCGACGCGGTGCAATTCCTCCTCCGGGTCGGCGGCGCGGCACAAGCGGACATTGCGGGGATTTCTCGGCAAAGGAACCCGCACAACCTCAGCGCCCTCGCGTTCACAGCGCGCAAGAATTTTTTTCATCAGCGGCGTGACAACATCAAAGCCGGCGGCGATGAGGGCCGGCGGGACGGGAAGTTCACCGCGCGCAAGAACCGCGTTCCGCATGGCGACCCGGTCCAGCCAATCTTCCCCCCGGCAGCGGCGCATGAAATTTTCGCGCCAGCCGGCAAAGGCGTGCACATCGGCGCTGCCGCTGCGCAAACATTCCTCGTCTAATTGCCAATCCGCCAGCGCCCGGTGAGCGGCGCGCGCGGCCCGGGCGGCTTCCGATTTGCGCCACAGCGGCGACGAGCCCTCGCCATCGGCAATCGCCTCCTCCCACAACACAAGTTCCTGCGCATCGTTCAACAGCAGCGCGCCGCCCTCGCCGCCGAACTCAGACTCGCGCCAGGCGCGCTCAAACCATGCGTCCCACGGCAGAATGTCCGGGCTGGGCCAGGCCCGCGCGCCCTGCCCCTCCATGTGCCGCTGAAACTCCTCGCGCAGATAACGCTGCAAGCGGCGCGTCGCGCTGAGGCAAGTCGCGCCCCGCTCCAGCCGGGCGAGGTGTTGGTGCAGCGGGTTTTCGCCGGCGTCCATGGACGTTAATTTTTCCGCTTGCGGCCCGGCATGTCCCAGTCGCAATAGGGTTTCAGTTCTTTCATGGCGCGAATCGTCGCCGATATTTTTGTCATCTCCGGGGAGGCGGCGAGACGGCCGCGAATATCGGCGCGCAATTCTTCCGCCGGCCACTGCGCCGCTTGCCTCTCTATTTTTGCCGCAAGCGATGCCAGTTCTTTGTGGCGCGCATTGTTGCGGTCAAAAACTGGAATTGGAATTTTTTTCCAGATATGTTTATGGAAGTCCCGGTCGTTTTGCCGCGCCTGGCGGAACGCTTCCTGCAACGGAAACGAATTCAACAGCGCAATTAAATACAGCGCCTCTTTTTCGTTTGCGAGTTCGGCCCAGTAAAGCATGTCGTTGCACAGATGGCCGGTGCGGGCGGCGCAGACGTGCTGGCCGGACTTGTTGTAGGCGATTTTTGTGCGCGGCGCGCGCTCGTCCGGCACCGACTGGGCGGAGAGGTTGCCGCTGTAGTCCAGCAGTTCGGCCAAAGAACGTTTCCGTTCCCTGCGGTAAAAGTTGTCCAGTTCCGCCCATACTCTGGCGAATCTGCGTCCGACGAATCTCCATTCACGGGCGTTGTGAAATATTGATACCGCGTTTTCCTCCCGCAGAAAACCGTTGGTGGGATTTTTCTCAAAGGGCCCCAGCAGGTACAGTTGCCCGCCGGCCAGGCGAAACGGCTGCAAACTGTCGGGAGTGATGCAGGGCAGCAATGCGGCCGCCTCCACAGTTTTCGCGGTGTGCGGATATTCCGTCCACGGCGCCTTGTCGCGTCTTCCGATTCTGCCCTCCATGGCCAGCGTGCCATCGGGATGGCTTTTCACCACCCTGACCACAACAAACCGCGTGGGGTTCATTTTCGCACCATTGCGGAAATACCCGTCATAATGACTTTCCCCGGACGGCAACGGCGCCGGTGCCGCTATGCGGACTTTTTTTGCCGCCGATTCCCAGCCCTCGGTGACGAGGACTTTTTCCGCGCCTTTTTTCATGCGCCATTCGTAATGCTTGCGCTTTCTTTTGCGGAAATCATGAATCCACACCGAGGCGGCGGCGCCGCTGAACGGGGGATTCTTGACATTTTTTAAACTGTGGGTTTCGGACCAGCGGTGCTGCCGCGGGTCGGCGAATTGTTTCCACCCGGAGCTTCTCAGCGCGCTGTCCGGCAGCACGAACCCGCACACGTTTTTATCGGCCAGATACAAATTCCTGGTGTGCACGGTGAACACCGCGGCTAAATTAAACTCGGACGCGCCGGCGCCCAGCCCGCCTTTCCTCAGTCCGTATTCCTGTTTCATTTCCATGACCATGTGGGCGGATTCCCGGTCGGCGGGCGAGGCGGTGACGGCGCTGCTGACCCAGGGCGGGTTGGTGGCAATGCGGTCCACCTTGTGGCGGTGCAACAACAGCGGATGGGTGAGGTTGCGCAAATACCATTCCCACACAGAATTGCCCTCGGCGCGAAACACCGTCCGCAACTTAACCGCCATTTCCTTAATTTCCCCAACCAGAGGCGCCGACAAAACGCCCGCCCATCTCTTCCTGGAAAAATCGGGCGCGCGCTTTTTGCCCGCACCCACGGTCGCATATGAGACAACATCGAAAATCACCGACTCAAAATAATCGCTGTCCAGCAGTTTGGACGGTATTTTGAATTGGTTTCTTCCGGGGGTGATGATGTTAAGCGCCTTCTCCCCGTCCAATTGATTCTGGCGCCAGTAGCGCAGCAGAAGGGAATCCCCCTGCCGCACCATCAATTGGCTGTCCTGCGGTTTTGTCGGCAGCGCGGTCAGCAACGTGGCCTGCGCCATTTCAACGGCGACCGGATGAACATCGGTACCGTGAACAAGCCGGACGGCAATGGCCGAGCACACCTCATCCGCCAGGCCTTGTTCCCCGGCGTATTGGGCAATGCGCCTTGCGGCATGGAAAAGAAAAGTTCCCGAGCCGCAGGCCGGGTCGAGCACGCCAACACCCTCCAGGCGGCGCGCCTCCGGGTCGGACAGTGTTTTGTGGGCGGCGGCGATGGCGCGTTCCAGCCACTCCTCGTCCAAAACCCTGTTGCAAATAAATTCGGCGAGCCAGTCCGGCGTGTAGTATTCGCCGAAGTCATGGCGGTCTTTTTGCGGAATAAGCGATTCATATGCGCCGCGCAGCACGTCTCTGGTGGAGCGCTGCCAGTCATATTTTCCGACTTCCTCAAACAACCTTTTAAGCAGCGCGCTCCCCTGGTGGGATTCCACCATCCATGACACAAAACCCTGCCTCATCATATTCGCCGGCTTTCCCCGGGGAGAAACAATGGTGTGGCGAATTGCGCGGGCGGTGGCCACCAGCAGGCAGTGATTGAGAAAAAGACGGTCCATGTGCCTGGTTTGCAAATCGGGCCTGGGAGGAAGGACTCCGGAGCCCGATAAGATGCTCTTCCAAAGTTCGAATTTGGTGTGAAAAAACCGGCCCGACTGCCGGCGGTCCATAATCAAGTCAAAACCTTCCTTGAGCGGCTGAATAATCACATCGGCAAGCGACAGCGGCGGCGGCGGTTTTTTCCCCTTGCGCTCTTTGTCGGCAAAAAACTCCCGAAGAATTTTGTTCAACTGGCGGGCGCCGGCATCATCGTTGCGAACTTCGATTTTCCCCCCGTGGGGCTTTAGCTGGCCGGCCGCGCCATCCCATTGGTACAGGTAAAAATCCCGGCCGTCGGTAATCGCGCCGCGCCAGGCCAAACGGTCCTGAAACGGCCCTTCGGCATCACGCATGTGTTTTATGTAGCGGGCCAGTTGCTCCACGGGCGTTTCCTGGCCCCGCATGGATTTTCGCGGCGTACCGGGGCCGGCCAGGCCCGGCGCCTTGGTTTCTATAACGATTTTGTAGGACTCGACCAGAACATCAATTTCCCCTCCGGGCACCGTATAAGCGGTGCGCACATGGTCATTGCTTGACCACGACCGGCACCACTCCGCAAGAGGGATTCTCACCTCATCCTCATTGCGGGCGCCGGCGATTTTACCCAGCAACGCGCGGTTAGATTCGGCTTGCGACTTCACCAGAA
>RKSH01000051.1 GCA_007570945.1 Gammaproteobacteria bacterium
GTTGGACTTGGACTGGTTAAAAACGGTTGCAATTTAGCCAAACGGTTTGTAAACTGCGCCAATCGCGCCCGCCGTTTGCGGCGAAAAACCGCATAAAATCGGGCTTTTTTCACAAAACCGGTGACAACAACGCCATTTCCCCGAAGTACCGTTTCCCCCGGCTGACATGCGATGAATGAAAACAGTCCGACTTTGGCGGTGAGAGATCTGCGCAAAAATTTCGGCGCGTTGGAAGTGCTCAAGGGCATTTCGCTTCTGGCGCGGGAGCGCGATGTGGTTTCCATTCTCGGCAGCAGCGGTTCGGGCAAGAGCACTTTTTTGCGCTGCATTAATCTTTTGGAGACGCCGACCTCGGGCGAGGTGCATTTCAAGGGTGAGCGCATAGAGATGCGCGAGCGCGCCAACGGTGAACGCGTGCCGCGCGACCGCAAACAAGTGGACCGCATCCGCGCGCGGCTGGCCATGGTATTTCAGCAGTTTAATTTGTGGACGCACATGACGGTGCTGCAGAATGTGATGGAGGCGCCGGTGCATGTGCTGAAGATTGCAAAGCGCGAGGCGCGGGAGCGGGCCCTGGAGATGCTGGATAAAGTCGGCATGGCGGAGCGCCGCGATTATTACCCGTCGCACCTGTCCGGCGGGCAGCAACAGCGTGCCGCCATCGCCCGCGCGCTGGCCATGGAGCCGGAGGTGATGCTGTTTGACGAGCCGACCTCGGCGCTGGATCCGGAACTGGTGGGCGAGGTGCTGAAAGTGATGCGCGGCCTGGCCGCGGAGGGGCGCACCATGCTGGTGGTCACCCACGAGATGGGTTTCGCGCGCGAGGTGTCGGACCGGGTGGTGTTCTTGCACCAGGGCCGCAAGGAAGAGGACGGCGCGCCGGCCGAGGTTTTTGAATCGCCGAAGTCGGAGAGATTCCGCCAGTTTCTGGCCGGCAACCTGAAATGAATCCAAAACAAAAACAACCAAGCCTTTAAGAGGAGGGCATCATGCGTAAACTTATCATCACCGCCTTCACCGCCGCGCTTCTGGCCGGCGGCGCGGCGCAGGCCAAAGAGTGGACCAAAATCCGCTTCGGCGTGGAGGGCGCTTATCCGCCGTTCAGCTCCATGACCGAGGACGGCGAACTGCAGGGCTTTGACATTGACATCGCCCATGCGCTGTGCGAGCAGATGAACGCCGAGTGCACCCTGGTGCCGCAGGATTGGGACGGCATCATCCCGGCGCTGCTGGCGCGCAAATACGACGCCATCATCGCCTCCATGTCCATCACCGAGGAGCGCAAGAAGAAGGTGAACTTCACCGACAAGTACTACCAGACGCCGGCGCGGTTTGCGCGGCCCAGGGGCTCCGGCGTTGAAATCAGCGCGGCCGATTTGAAAGGCAAAAAAGTCGGTGTGCAGCGCGCCACCATCCACGACAATTTTCTCACCGAGGTGTTCGGCGACGAGGTGGAGGTGGTGCGCTACGGCAGCCAGGACGAGGCCTACCTTGATGCGGTTTCCGGGCGGCTGGATTTGCTGATGGCCGACGCGGTGGCGTTGATGGACGGTTTTCTTAACACCGAGCAGGGCGGCGGCTGGGAGTTCGTCGGGCCGCCGTACACCGATGTGAAGTATTTCGGCGAAGGCGCCGGCATCGCGGTGCGCAAGCGCGACAGCGATTTGCAGGAGCAGTTGAACGCCGCCATCGCCGCCATCCGCGCCAACGGCGTTTACCGGCAAATCAACGAAAAGTATTTTGACTTTGACATTTACGGCAACTGATTCGCCGCCCGGCGACCGTCGCCCGCCTTTGCGGCGGGCGGCGCGGCGCCCGGGGTGAGGCCAATGTTAGTGGTCTGGGATTACCTGCCGCTCATCCTCAAGGGCATGCTGCTGACGGTGGAGGTGGCGTTGTTGTCGCTGCTGATAGCGGTGGCGCTCGGCATCCTCGGCGCGCTGGCGAAACTGTCGCGCAGCCGCGTGGCGCGCGCGGCGGCCGGCGTCTACTCCACGTTGATTCGCGGCATCCCCGACCTGGTGCTGATGACGGTGATTTTCTTCGGCGGCCAGGTGCTGGTGAACCGCATCGGCGAATTGTTCGGCTGGGAATACATTGACGTAAACCCGTTCACCGCCGGCGTGCTGACCATCGGCTTCATCTTCGGCGCCTACATGACCGAGACTTTTCGCGGCGGCATTTTGGCGGTGCCGCGCGGGGAAATCGAGGCCGGTTTTGCGTTCGGCATGACGCCGCTGCAGGTTTTCGTGCGCATCACTTTCCCGGCGATGATGCGCCACGCGCTGCCCGGTTTTGGCAACAACTGGCTGGTGCTGGCCAAGACCACGGCGCTGGTTTCGGTCATCGGACTGCATGACATGGTTTACAACGCGGCGGTGGCCGGCGGCTCCACGCGCCAACCGTTTACCTTTTACCTGGTGGTGGCGGCGCTGTTTCTGCTCATCACCGCGGTGTCGGACGTGGGCCTGCGGCGGCTGAACAAAACATTCAGCGCCGGCGTGCGGCGGGCGTAGGAGGGCGGCGTGGACTTCGCGGCGATTATCGGCAACCTGGATTTATACCTGCGGGGTTTGTGGGTGACGGTGCAACTGGTGGCGCTGGCGCTGGTCATCGGCCTGGCGCTGGCGGTGCCGCTGGCGCTGGCCGCATCGTCGCGGCGCGGGTGGGTGAACTTTCTGCCGCATGCGTTCATCTACTGTTTTCGCGGCACGCCGCTGCTGGTGCAGATTTACCTGATCTACTACGGCCTCGGCCAGTTTGCGGCGGTGCGCGAAAGTTTTTTGTGGCCGGTGCTGAGCGAGGCCTACTGGTGCGCGCTGCTCGGTTTTGCCCTGAACACCGCGGCCTACACCGGCGAAATTATCCGCGGCGCCATGGCGCAAACCCCGGCCGGCGAGATTGAAGCGGCGCGCGCCTGCGGCATGTCGCCGGCCATGGCCTACCGCCGGGTGATTTTGCCAAGCGCTTTCCGCCGCGCGCTGCCGGCCTACGGCAACGAAGTGATTTTCATGCTCCACGGCAGCGCCCTGGCCGGCATCATCACCATCGTGGACCTCTTCGGCGCCGCCCGCATCGTCAACTCGCGCC
Organism: Gammaproteobacteria bacterium; assembly: GCA_007570945.1. Taxonomy (GTDB): domain Bacteria; phylum Pseudomonadota; class Gammaproteobacteria; order Arenicellales; family Spongiicolonaceae; genus Spongiicolonus. The sequence goes on from RKSH01000051.1 coordinate 3,091, forward strand.
ACTTTGTTCCTTTCGAATCCTACATCACCGCCGGGTTTTTCTACCTGTGCATGACTTTCCTTATCGTCTGGGCTTTCAAACTCATTGAGCGCCGCTGGCACGCACATTTGAAGCCGTTGCGGGCGTGATTTTCGCAACTCGTTGATTTTTCTCGGTTTGTTTATCGGGCGCGGGACGGACAAAAAAAATTAAAAAAAATTTTGACTCACCACCCGAATGCGATATAGTGGGCGCAAATCCGGTGGACATCAGGCCACCCCCCCCGGTTGCCAGAGCGCCGGGGTTTTTTTTATGAGGTCAGGAGCACATGCACAGGGTCGTCGCCTTCATTGACGGATTGAACCTATACCACGCTGTTCGCAGTTTGGAGGACTCGCGCCTTGAGTGGTGCGACGTCGTTTCTCTTTCGCGCCTCTTTCTCAGACGGGATGAGAGTCTGAAAGCCGTGCATTACTACAATGCCTATCCACACCATCTGTCGCAGTCGCGGCGGCAACGTTACAAGCGTTACACCAAATCAGTTTGCGCCCGCGGCGCCCGCCTGGTGGAAGGCCGCTTTAAGCGCAAGGGCGGCACCCACGAGGAAAAGGAAACCGATGTCAACATAGCCCTGGACATGCTGGACTTTGCATACCGGGGGGAATTTGACAAGTGCTTTCTGGTCAGCGGCGATTCCGACCTGAAGCCGGCGGTGAAACGGGTGCTGGCAAATTTTCCGCGAAAGCTGGTCACCATTCTCGCCCCGCCCGGGCAGCACGTCAACGATTTCAGAAATCTCCGCCACGCCCACCGCGGCCGCCTTGAGGTGATGCAGATTAAGAGAATCCACTTGAGGGAAAGCGTGCTTCACGCGGAATTGCCGCAAGTGGTCGCTTAGAAC
>RKSH01000082.1 GCA_007570945.1 Gammaproteobacteria bacterium
GGTTGTGGGTTTCCACTTTGGCCGTGGTGTGCACCGTGGTTTTGGTTGCGCGGCGCCAGGTGCTGGCGGCCGGGTCGACGGTGAACATGGACATTTCGCGGCCGGCGAGCACCGCGGCGTTGTCGGCGTAGGCGGTGACGGTGCCGGCCGGGTTGGCGGCGTGGGTGGCGCGCACCATGTCCATCAGCGAGCCGCCGCTGTCGCCGTGCCATTCGGCATTGAAAATTTTGTGGCGGCAGTGCTCCGAGTTCACCTGGCCGAACATCACCAACTCGGCGTCGGTGGCGCCGCGCCCAAGGCCGCGGTAATGGTCGGCGAGGTAATTTAATTCCCGGTCGCTGAGCGCCAGGCCCAATCGCGCTGCCGCGGCGGCCAGGTCATCCACGGCGACGGTGCGCAGCGGCGCGGCGGCGGCGTGGTGGAACAATTGCCGGTAGTCGTCCAGCGACGGCAGTTGCGACTCGGTCATGGGGTCGTGGAGAGCGTTTGCCACCGCGGCGCGCCGCGACGGTGATGGCCAGGCGGCGGCGCGAATGACCCGCCACAACGTGCCGCGCTCCACGCGCAACACTTCGTGCAGGCCGCAAACATGAATGATGTCGGTGGCTTTGCTCGACCACGGCGACCGCGTGCCGAGGCGCGGGGTGATGAGAAAAGTCTCGGCCGCGCCCTCACCGCCGCCGCGGTCGTCACCCTCACCCTCGTCCAGCAGTTGGCGCAGAATTTTTTCGCGTTGCGGGCTGAGCGCGCACCGCAATTCCACGAAGTGCCAGTGGCGGCCGCACAGCGCGGTGACCGTGGGGTCGGCGGCTTGCGCCTTGGCCAGCAGTTGGCGCAAACGAAACGCGCCGGCCGCGGCGCGGCCGGGAAGTTTCCGGTGCTCGGTCAAACTTTAATGTCGATGCCCAGCCGCAGCGCGGCCTCCTGGTAGGCCTCCACCACGCCGCCCAACTCGCGGCGAAAGCGGTCTTTGTCCAGTTTTTTGCGCGTGGCGGCGTCCCAGATGCGGCAGCCGTCGGGGGTGAACTCGTCGCCCAGCAGAATGTCGCCGTGGAAACGGCCGAACTCCAGCTTGAAGTCCACCAGCAGAATGCCGACTTCTGCAAACAGCGCCTGCAGGGCGCGGTTCACGCGCAACGTCATCTCGCGCATCACCCGCAACTCGTCGCGCGCCGCCCATTTGAACAGCACCGCGTGGTCCTCGTTAATCAGCGGGTCGTGCAGCGCATCGTCCTTGAGAAACAATTCGTACAGCGGCTCGTCCAAAACCAGGCCTTCCTCAAGCCCCAGCCGCTTGCAGATGGAGCCGGCGGCGATGTTGCGCACCACGCACTCCACCCCGATCATGTCCAGCCGCTTGACCAGCGACTCGTTGTCGCCGAGAATTTTTTCAAAATGCGTGGCGATGCCGGCGGCGGCTAATTTTTCCATGATGTGCGCGTTGAAGTAATTGTTCACCGCGCCCTTGTTTTTCAGCGCCGCGGTGCGCCCGCCGTCAAAGGCCGAGGTGTCGTCGCGAAAATGCAGAATCAATCTATCGGCGTCGGCCGTCTCAAAAACGGTCTTCGCCTTGCCCGCATACAACCGGCCGCGCTTTTCCACCGCCCCCACCGTCAGCGCAACTGGCGGTGGAGCAGGTCCACCATTTCCGCTTCCACTTCCGACAACTGCAGCGAGCCGGCCTCGTTGAACACGCGCACTTCGGTGCCGCCGGCGTTTTCGCTCAGTCGCACCTGCACCACGAACTCCACCTGGCCGGTGGGCTCGCGGGTGAACGCGCGGCGCAGCCAACTGCGCTTCTCGCGCCGCGCCACTTCCTCGGTGTCCACCAGTTTGACCGTGTAGGCGCCGTTTTCGCGGTCGCGCCGCTCAATGGAAAACCCGCTGCGGTCCAGCGCCAGGCCAACGCGGCGCCAGGCGTGGGTGAAGTCTTCGTCCAAGACAAGATAACGTTCGCCGTCGTCACCGCTGCGCAGCTCGGCGCGCTCCTCAGGCTGCGCGGCCGGGGCGGCGGTGACGGCGGTTGCGCCTTGCTCCTCAATGCCGAGGTGCACCAGCATGCGGCGCATGATTTCAATTTCGTATTCCGGGTTGGGGCCGGTGGGGATGCGGCGGCGGAGGCGGATGCGGTCTTGCGGCGCCACGTCTTCCTGCTCCACCGCCACTTCGCGGACGCCGCGGTGGGTGACATAAATTTCGGTGGCGCCATCTTCACCGGCGGCGGCCTCAAGCCGCACCCGGTACCGGTCCAACTCGTCATCACCGACGGCGCTGCCAATCAGGCCGCGCGTGTAGCGTTCCAGCGCGCTCTGGTAGCGGGCGCGGTTGATGAGCCATTCGGTTTCCATGATGCCGATGCGCGGCTCTTCCATCTCAAGGGTGATGCCGCGCGCCAGCCAGAAGTCGCGCAACTGCGGCCAGATGTTCTGCGGCGTGTCGTCCACCACCAGCCAGCGCGTACCGTGGTCGCGTTCCAGGCGCGCCCGGGTCACCGTCGGCAGCACCGGCGCCGCCGCGCCGCCGGTGGCGGCCGCCGCGCTGTCCTCCTCACCTTCATCCCCGGCGGCAACATCCGCCGGCGCGTCGTCCACTTCAATCTGCGTCAGGTCCGGCGGCACCGCCAGCGAGCGGCGCGTGGTTTTGTCGTAGTCAATGTTCGCCGTTTCGGCGCCCGGCACCGCCGTTTCCGCCTGCCGGTCACGATTGCATGACGCCAGCGCAACCATTGCACAGGCTGCAACCACCAGCACCGCCAGCCGCCGCAAAAAAGCACCCGCCATCACAGCGCGTCCACCGAGTGCAGCGCGGCGCGCACCTGCTCATGAAACCGCGCCGACAGCGGCGTCAGCGGCAGGCGGATGCCGGCTTCCATCAGCCCCATCTGCGCCAGCGCCCACTTGACCGGAATGGGGTTGGACTCGGCAAACATGGCGCGGTGCACCGGCGCCAGTTTGCGGTCCAACTCTTCGGCGCGCGCGGCGTCACCTGAAAGGGCGGCGGCGACCATCTGCGCCGTCAGTCCGGGCGCGACGTTGGCGCTCACCGAAATCACGCCGTGGCCGCCGCCAAGAATTAATTCGCGCGCCGTCGGATCCTCGCCCGACCAGACGCCGAATCCCTCGCCGCAACGCCGCACCAAATCCGCCCCGCGCGCCACATCGGCCGAGGCGTCCTTGATGCCGATGATGTTGGGAATGGCGGCCAGACGTTCCACCGTGTCATTGCCCATGTCGCAGGCGGTGCGGCCGGGGACGTTGTACAGAATCTGCGGCACCGCCACCGCCTCGGCGATGGTTTGGAAGTGCCGGTAAAGCCCTTCCTGGGTCGGCTTGTTGTAGTAGGGCGTCACCAGCAAACACGCATCAGCGCCCGCCGCCGCCGCATTTTCGGTCAACTCCAGCGCCTCGCGGGTGGAGTTTGCGCCGGTGCCGGCCAGCACCGGCAGCCGCCCGCCGGCCGCCGCAATTGTCGCCGCAATCACCCGCTGGTGCTCGTCCATGTCCAGAGTCGCCGACTCGCCGGTGGTGCCCACCGAAAGAATGGCCGCCGTCCCGGCCTCCACATGAAAATCCACCAGCCGCCCCAGCGCATCAAAATCCACCTCCCCGCCCTCACCCATGGGCGTCACCAACGCCACAATACTGCCGCGAATCAACGGCGCATTTTCGGCGGTGGGCATGGGGAAGTCCTCGGTTTTGTTGAAAAGACGGGCGGAGTTTACAAACGGTTTGGCCGCAATGCAACTATGACCGGCATGATGAGGTGTATGAAATCCTGCTTGAATCGTGTCGAGAAAGGCCAATTTAAGTTATCTTGACCCTAAATAACAACTCTCGCCGCCGATGGTGCCGGCATCGGCGCGCATGAATTGCACTTCTGTTAAGTTTTACGCTACAATTCTTAATAACCTTGTTCACTATTAAGTTTTCCTCAATACCATGAAACGCGCTTGTCCCGGCCGCC
>RKSH01000145.1 GCA_007570945.1 Gammaproteobacteria bacterium
CTCGGCTACCCCACCCAAAAACCGCTGGCTCTGCTGGAGCGCATCGTCAGCGCCTCCAGCAACCCCGGCGATTTGGTCCTCGATCCGTTTTGCGGCTGCGGCACCGCCGCGGCCGCGGCCGAGAAATTAAAGCGCAACTGGGTCGGCATCGACATCACCTACTCGGCGGTGGCCGCCATTCAGGAAAGATTCCGCCGCCAGAAACTGGATATTTGGGGGCGCATTGAAATTCTCGGCCGGCCGAACACCGTGGAGGAGGTGGACCGCAAGTTGCTGGACCATTCCTCGGCGCTGTACGCGCGCAAGGAGTTTGAAAAATTCTGCGTCGCCACCGTCGGCGGACTGCCCAACGACCGCATGGGCGCCGACGGCGGCGTGGACGGGCGCATCCCGCTGACCACCGGCGAGCGCGCGGTTTGCTCGGTCAAAAGCGGCCGGGTGGATGTCAAGGCGGTGCGCGAGTTGGCCGGACTGCTGAAAGACAAGGATGTGGCCGGCGTGCTGCTCACCCGCCAGCCGCCCACCGGCGCGATGGTGAGCTTTGCCCGGCAGGCCGGGCTGCACCGGTCGGCGACAAAAGATTTGCTTGCGGTCAAACCGTTCCCGCGCCTGCAAATTCTCACGCTGGAGGAAATCCTCGGCGGCAAGCGGCCCGAGTTGCCGACGTGAACGGCGCGGGCCGCGCCGCCGCTTGTTATAATCACACTTTCACCCCACCGCCACAACCCGGAGGAGCATGACCATGAAGACCACGATTAAATTTTGCATCGCCGCGCTCAGCGCACTGCTCACCCTCACCCCCGCCGCCGCGCAGGAACTTAAAATCGGCTTTGTTTCCGTCGGCCCCATCAGCGACCACGGATGGACCTACCGCCACGACCAAGGGCGCCGCGCCATTGAGCAGGCCCTGGGCGACCGGGTCAAAACCACGTTTGTGGAGTCGGTCTCCGAAGGCCAGGACGCCGAGCGCGTGATTCGCAAACTGGCCACCGAAGGCAACGGCTTAATCTTCACCACCTCCTTCGGCTACATGAACTCCACCATTAAAGTCGCCCGGCAGTTCCCGGAAATTAAATTTGAGCACGCCACCGGCTACAAGCGCGCCGCCAATGTGAGCACCTACATCGGGCGGTTTTACGAAGGCCGCTATGTGTGCGGCCGCATCGCCGGGCGCATGAGCAAGAGCGGCGTGGTGGGCTATGTGGCGTCGTTTCCGATTCCCGAGGTGGTGCGCGGCATCAACGCGTTCATGCTCGGCATGCAAAGCGTGCGCCCCGACGCGCGCATCAAGGTGGTGTGGGTGAACTCGTGGTACGACCCGGGCAAGGAAAGCGACGCGGCCAAGGCGCTCATCGACCAGGGCGCCGACATCATCGCCCAGCACACCGACTCGCCGGCGCCGTTGCAGGTGGCCGAGAGTCGCGGCGTGTTCGCCTTCGGCCAGGGCTCCGACAACCGCGCTTTCGCGCCCAAAGCGCACCTCACCGCCATCATCAACGACTGGGGGCCCTACTACATCGGCCGTGCCCGGGCGGTTTTGGACGGCACCTGGGAGTCCGGCAATGTGTGGGGCGGACTCGCCACCGGCATGGTCGCCATGGCGCCCTACAACGACGACCTGATGCCGCGCGATGTCATCAACGACGCGCGCAACATTGAGGAGGCGATTAAGCACCGCCGCCTGCACCCGTTCGCCGGCCCGATTGCCAAGCAGGACGGCACCCTGGCCGCGGCCAAGGGCGAGACGCTTGACGACAAAACGCTGCTCGGCATGAACTGGTATGTGCGCGGCGTGGAGGGCAAGCTGCCGAACTGAACGCGGCGCGCGCCATGAAAAAATTTACCGCCGTCACCGCCAGTGCAATCGCCGGCGCCGCCATGGGCGCCGGCCTCAGCCTCGCTTTCGCCGCCCTCGGCGAGCGCGAGTCGCTGCCCATCCGCGACCTGCAAATCTTCTCCGAGGTGTTCGGCAAAATTAAAACCAACTACGTGGACCCGGTGGAGGACGGCAAACTGCTGCAGGACTCCATTCGCGGCATGTTGGCCGGCCTTGACCCGCACTCGGTTTACCTGGATGCCGAGGCGCTGCGCGATTCGCGCGAGTCCACCACCGGCCGTTTCGGCGGACTGGGCATGGAGGTGACGCTGGACGGCGGCGTGGTCACGGTGGTCGCGCCCATTGACGACACCCCGGCGCACCAGGCCGGCATTCGCGCCGGCGACCGCATCATCCAACTGGACCAAACACCGACCCGCGGCATGACCCTGGGCGAGGCGGTGGAGCGGATGCGCGGCAAGCCCGGCACCCGCATCCGCCTGCTGGTGGAACGCGACGGCGTGGCGCGGCCCATCGTGTTCTTTCTGCGCCGCGCCGTCATCCGCACGGTGACGGTGAAAAGCCGCCTGCTGGACGAGCGCTACGCATATGTGCGCATCACCCGCTTCCAGACCGGCACCACCGCCGCGCTGCGCCGCGCCATCAACAGACTCAAGCGCGACACCGGCGGCGCGCTGGACGGCGTGGTGCTGGACCTGCGCAACAACCCCGGCGGCGTGCTCGGCAGCGCGGTGGGCGTCGCCAACACTTTCCTCGCCGCAGGCACCATTGTCACCACCCGCGGCCGCAACCGTTCCAGCCGCCAGCACTTTGACGCCACCATCCCGGACTTCATCGGCGACGCCCCGCTGGTGGTGCTGGTCAACGGCGGCTCCGCCTCGGCCTCCGAGATCGTCGCCGGCGCCCTGCAGGACCACCGCCGCGCCGTCATCCTCGGCACCCGCACCTTCGGCAAGGGCTCGGTGCAGAGCATCATCCCGGTGGCCAACGACGCCGGCCTCAAGCTCACCACCGCCCGCTACTTCACCCCCGCCGGCCGCTCCATCCAGGACCGTGGCATTGAACCGAACGTGAGCACCGAGGCCACCGCCCCGGACGGCGACGGCGAGGACTACCAATTAAAAGAAGCGCTGAACCTGCTCAAGGGAATCCACCACATGGGGCGGCGCAAACGGGGGTGAGGGCGGCGGTTTAAGGCCGCCGGCCGCTTGTTGTAGAATGCGCGGCATTGAGTTGAGATTGTGAAGTGGACCCCGCCCGCACCGTTGAATGCGCTGAACTTAAAACTGGCGGAGTTGCTGCGGCGGCAGCGCATTCCGGCCGCGGGCGAGCGGCGCCATGGACAGCGGCAGTACGATTGCTTGATTGACCGCGACGCGGACTGGGTTTCCATCGAGGCCGAATTTGCGCCGGCGCGGGAGGTTAAAAAGGAGGCGGCCGGCCGAATCGAAAAGAAAATAGAAAACAAAACCGTTCGTTTGGTGGTCGCGCTGGTTTATCCCGCGCGCCTGCGCGAGGTTGCCGACGAGAAAATTGGCGATGCGCTGGGGGAAAGCCGCGATTTAAAATTTTTCTTCGGGGAAATCGATGAAAAGAAGCGCAATCTGCCCCTTCCCCTGGGCGGGGAAAACCCCGCTGACGCCTATCCCATTCGGTGGAGCCCCGAGGAAACCGGCGGCGTGGACACCCTCGCCGACCACTTGTGGTCGCGGTGGACCGAGGACAAAAGCATTGGCAAAGAATTTGATTTTCTTGTCAAACAACTGGATGCAAACGTGCAGGAGGCGGCGGCCGTCATTCACCGCAATGAAGGGGCGCGCAAAGGCATCATCAGGGCGCTTGATTTCGACATGCTCGGAATTGATGAGCAGTCATCAATGCGCGCGGCGGCCCTCATACTGTGCAACGCCATGCTTTTTCATGAATTGCTGTCGGGGATTGACGGCATTCCACGGCCGCCGGTGCCGGGCCCCGCCGACCGCGACAACACCGCCCGCGCCTGGCGGGAAATTCTCGACATCAACTGGTATCCGATATTCGAGCCGGCCTTTGAAGTCCTGCGCCAGATGAATTCCCCAACCACGCATCATGCTTTCGAGGCATTGCGCCCGGCGGTGGCCCGG
>RKSH01000104.1 GCA_007570945.1 Gammaproteobacteria bacterium
CTCCGAATCCCCACGCTCTCCCCAACCCCCGCCGGCGCCTCTAGGCCGGCATGCGCCTCCCGCATTTCCGCCAACATCTTCGCCACGCGCTCGGGCCACGGGGTGGCGCGGCGTTTTTGCAGGTCTACGTGCAACACCAACTGTTCGGTGAAGGCCGCCAGGTAGTCTTCCCCGGCGTGGCGCATCTGCATCAGGATGTGGATGAGTTTTTCGTTGTGGTCCAGGAGTTGAAAAGTGAACGCAAGGGGGTCGCTTTCGCGCACTTCGCGGGCGTAGGTGGTGCTGAGTTGCAGGGTAAATACGCCGCGTTGCTCCTCGCGTACGTATCTTGCGCCGAGGTCGAGCATTTCCAGCACTTCAAAAAATGCGTTTTCAAACGCGACCGTGTAATAGCCGGCGTTCAAGTGTCCGTTGTAGTCGCACCACTCGCGCTTGGCGGTTTGCCGCGCGGTTGTGATGGGCGCGGTGGCGGGGTTCATGCGGTGATGTCCGGCAGGAGTTGGCTTTCCAGTTTGGAAATCATGTCTTTCAACAGCAGCTTGCGTTTTTTCAGCCGCCGCACCATCAACTGGTCCACCGCATTGCTTTCCGACAGGCGGCGCAACACATCGTCAAGGTCGCGGTGCTCGGTGCGCAGTTTGTCCAACTGCCGTTTAATTTCCCCGGTGTCCGTCTGACTCATCATTTTGCCTCGTCCGCCATTCTACACCCGTCCGCCGCCGCCGCGCAAAATTTGTTCGTCAACAACCGGCGATGAATTGCGCGGCATCGGCGGCACTCGCAAACACCGGCCCCGGCGGCGCCGGCGGGCGCGACAGCATGACCACCGCCAGGCCAAGTTCCCGCGCCGCGGCGATTTTCGGGTAGGCGGCCTCACCGCCGGAATTTTTGCTGACCACGATGTCCACTTCCGAGTCGCGTAAAAATTTTTTCTCCGTTTCTTTTTCAAAGGGGCCGCGCGACAGCACCACGCGCACGTAATCCGGCGGCGCAAACCTCAGTGGCTCAATCATGCGCGCGGTGATGCGGCGGCCGCGCAGTTGCAGATAAGGCCGCAAACCGTTGTGGCCAACGCTCAGAAATATGTGTCGCGCCGCGCGCTGTTGCGCGAGCACGGCGACGGCTTCGGCGTGTCCGTCCACCTCGCGCCAGTGGTCCCCCTGCACCTTGCGCCACGGCGGCCGCGCCAGCGCCACCCGCGCGACGCCGGCGCGCTCGCAGGCTTCCGCCGCGCCGGCGCTGATTTGCGCGGCGAAAGGATGGGTGGCGTCGGCGACGCAGTGAACTTTTCTCCCGTGCAAAAATTCGGCAAGCCCGGCCGCGCCGCCAAATCCGCCGCGCCGCACCTCCTGCCCGGCGCCGGCCGGCCGGCGCGGCGATTCGGTGCGCCCGGCAAGCGATGTAATCACCGCCATCCCGGCCGCGCCGAGCATTTCCGCCAGCGCCACCGCCTCGCCGGTGCCGCCGAGAACCAGCACGGTTTTTTTACCCGTCACTTTGGCCAATCACCGCGCCGCCGCGGTCCACCACCACCACGCCCACCTCGGTTTCGCCGCCCAGCATGTTCAGCGCGCTGGCCCGCGCCAGTTGCGCGATGCGCGCGGCGATGTTGACCTCCGCTTCGGCGCACAACTGCAGCGCATGGTTTGCGCTGTTGGCGGCGGCCACCGCATCGCCGAGCGCGCCGCCGCCGAGCGCGCCGGCCTCACCGCCGAGCCATCTCAGGTCAACTTGGCTGCGCGCCGAATGCAGGTCCATGCAGCCCCTGGCGAGTTTGCTGAGTTTGCCGAAACCGCCGCCGATGGTGAGTCGCGGCAGCGGGTTTTTTTTCAGGTATTTCAGCAGGCCGCCGGCGAAGTCGCCCATGTCCAGCATGTCCTGGTCGCGCAGCGCGTACAACTCGCGCACCGTTTTTTCCGATGTGGCGCCGGTGCAGCCGGCCACATGGCGGCGGCCGTTGGCGCGCGCCACGTCAATGCCGCGGTGAATGGAGTGAATCCACGCCGAGCATGAAAACGGCACCACCACGCCGGTGGTGCCGAGGATGGAAATCCCGCCCACAATGCCGAGGCGCGGATTCCAGGTGCGCGCCGCAAGGGCGGCGCCGCCGGGAACGCTGATGGTGACCACCACATCGCCGCCGCCGCCGTGCGCTGCGGCGACTTCCGCGACCGCGTCGCGAATCATGCGGCGCGGCGCCGGGTTGATGGCCGGCTCGCCCACCGCCAGCGGCAGCCCGGCGAGAGTCACCGTGCCGACGCCGGCGCCGCCGCGAAACGCCACGCCGCCGCCGGCACCGGCGGCGCGCACCTCGGCGATGACCAGCGCGCCGTGGGTCACGTCGGGGTCGTCACCGGCGTCCTTGACAATGCCGGCGCGCGCATAACCGTCGCCCAGGGTTTTTTCGGCCAGCGCAAACACCGGTTGCTCCCCGCGCGGCAGGGTAATGCGCACCGACTCGGCAAACCGTCCGCGCAACAGCGCCGCGTAAGCGGCCTTGGCCGCGGCTGCCGCGCAGGCCCCGGTTGTCCAACCGTGGCGCAGTGGCGGAGTGGCGGCGGCGGGCATGGGGGCAGTTTACTTTACCCGGCCGGCCGCCGCCGTTGCCGCCGTGGCCTAGAATCGCAGTTGGTCGGTGGGGGTTGGCGGTGGTGAGGCTGTCGTTGCCGGTGGCGGAATCCGACTTGGCACGGTTGAACAGGGCACCGAGTCTTGTGGTTGGCAATTCATTTTGCACGTGCGCCAAACCGAGGGCGGCGGTCGGTACTTTGACGTCGGTTTTGATGGTTGCGTCCGGTTTTTTCAGTTCGGCGTGTGGCCGATGGTGGTCCAGGGCCGGGGGTTGTTCAACTTGCGTACGAGGCATGGGTGGGCGCTGGTGGCGGTGGTTTTCAGGGTGTCGGTGTTGTTTAAGTCCATGTCGCCGTTGCTGCGGGCGATGGCGATGCCGATTAAACCGTCGCGCCAATGGGCGTCGATGCCGGGGTGGAAGACGGTGGGGTCGCCGTCGTGGGTGATGCCTTCATGTTCACTGTCAGCGAACACATGGCCACCGTTGGTCCAGAAGTTGAAACCGTCACCGCCGACTTGTTTTCCCACTGCCTCGGTCGCCAACAAACCCACACCGCGCACCACGGCCGTTGCCGAGGACTCCAGTCGTTCGGCGCAGGCCGCGGGGTTGGCGGGTGACGGTGAGGGGGCGGCAAACTATGGGGCGGTCAAGTGGCGGGCGAGGGCGGCGGCTTTGGCGCGGGCGGCGTCATTGGGCGGGGCGTTGTCTACGACCACCGCCTTGATGCGGGCAAGAGCGGAGTCGAAGTCGTCATTCACAATGAGGTGCGGGAACTCTTTGTGGTGTGCAATCTCGGCGCGGGCTTTTTGCATGCGATGGGTGATGGTTTCGGGGGCGTCCTGGCCGCGGGACTTGAGCCGCTCGGCAAGGGCGTCGCGCGATGGCGGCAGAATAAAAATCCCCACGGCATCGGGCCTGGCGGCGCGAACCTGGCGCGCGCCCTGCCAGTCAATTTCCAGAATGACATCGCGCCCGGCGCGGTGGCGGCGTTCCACCTCGGCGCACGCGGTGCCGTAGCGGTGGCCGAACACTTTTGCATGCTCGAGAAACGCGCCGGCATCGGCCATGGCGCGGAATTTTTTTTCGTCCACGAAATAATAATGCCGGCCATCCGCCTCCCCCGGGCGCGGCGGACGGGTGGTGTGGGAAACCGAGATGGCCACCGTGGCATGCTTCGCCGCCAGGGCGCGGGTTAAACTTGTTTTGCCGGCGCCCGAGGGCGCGGCGACGATGAACAGCATGGGCGGCCTGTGTTTTTCCACGCGGTTTGTATAACATAATCGCCATGCCCCGACAGCATGACCGCCGGCCCGACGCGTTGCGGCCGGTCACTTTCACCCGCCGCGTTCCGCGCCACGCGGAAGGCGCCGTGGTGGCGCGCTTCGGCGACACCGAGGTTTTGTGCACCGCCAGCGTGGAGGACCGGGTGCCGCATTTTGTGCGCGCCCAGCGCGGCGCCAAACGCGGCTGGCTCACCGCCGAATACGGCATGTTGCCGCGCGCCACCGGCGAGCGCACCCGGCGCGAGGCGGCCCAGGGCCGCCAGGGCGGCCGCACCCTGGAGATTCAACGTCTAATTGGCCGCGCGTTGCGCTCGGCCGTGGACTTGCGCAAAATCGGCGAGCGCACGGTCATCGTGGACTGCGACGTCATCCACGCCGACGGCGGCACCCGCACCGCCGCCATCAGCGGCGCCTGCATCGCCCTGGCCGATGCCATCACGCCCATCAACAGCGGCGCCCTGGTGCGTCAGGTGGCGGCGGTGTCGGTGGGGGTGGTGGACGGCGGGGCGGTGCTGGACCTGGACTACGACGAGGACCGCCGCGCCGGCACCGATATGAACGTGGTGATGGACGGCGACGGCAACTTCATTGAGGTGCAGGGCACCGCCGAGGCGGCGCCGTTTACCGATGTGCAGATGGATTCCATGCTGGCGCTGGCGCGGCGCGGCATTGCGGAATTAATTGCGCTGCAAAAAGATTTGCTGGTCAGCGCATGAAAAAAGTCGTGCTCGCCACCGCCAACCCCGGCAAGTTGCGCGAGATACGACAACTGCTTTCCGGCCTGCCGCTGGCGTTGAGCGCGCAAAGTGAACACGGCATCACAGGCACTGAAGAAACCGGCGCGACTTTCATTGAAAACGCGCTGCTCAAAGCGCGCCATGCATCCGCCGCCGCCGGCCTCGCCGCCATCGCCGACGATTCCGGACTGGAAGTCGACATCCTCGGCGGCGCGCCGGGCATTCACTCGGCGCGCTACGCCGGCCCCGGCGCGAGTGACGCCGACAACCGCGCCAAATTAATGCGCGCGCTGGCGGCGGCCGGCGGTGAGGGCGAGGCCGGCGGTGGAAAATTCCCGGCGCGGTTTCGCTGTGCCGCCGTTTTTCTTCCCGCCGCCTTGCATCCGGCGCCGCTGGTGGCGGAGGGCGTGTGGCACGGTTTTGTGCGCGCGCGCGAGGAGGGTGAGGGCGGCTTCGGCTACGACCCGCTGTTTTTTGTGCCGCGGCAAAACTGCACCGCCGCCCAACTCAGCGCCGCCGACAAAAACCGCCTCAGCCACCGCGCCCGCGCTTTCGGCGAATTAAAAAAACACCTGGCCGCCGCCGACGCCTGAGTTCGCCGGGAAACTGCTATACTGAGAAAAACATGCGCGCCCCAGGCACGCCCAAGAGGAACCACCGATGAACAATGGAACGAAAACCGTGGAGACCACTCTCAACACATGTCTGGCGGAACTTTTGCGCGGCCATGGATTGGATGCGGAGCCGGAGCGGAGCGTGACCGAGCCGCGTCGCGCCCAACTGGATGTGGTGATAAGCCGTGACACGGACTGCGTTGTGCTGGAATGTGAATTTGCGCCGGCGCGGACGGTGCGTGAAGATGCCGCAAGCCGCCTGACCCGTCCGCCGCTTTCCTACCAAAGACTTTCGGTGCGCAGTGTTTTTGCCCTGGTGTATCCCGGGCGTTTCCGCGACATCGGGCGCAGCGATGCGCTGAGGCGTGAATTAATCCGCGCAAGCGACCTCAAATTTGCCATCGGCCACCGCGGCCTGGAAGCGGACGCGCCCCATGAGGACCGGGAAATGGTCTGGCAAGAGGAAACCACCGGCGGGGTGTCCGACCTGGCGGATTCGCTTTTGAACTGGTGGGGCCAGTCCGACCCCGGCGCGGCGTCCATTGAAAAAATCGTCACTTCCCTGGGCCTCGCGGTTTCACAGGCGGCGAACAAAATTGAACAGGCGCAAAACAATCCGCTGGCCGAGAACACCGCCCCGGATGACGAGGCCGCCAGCGTGTCCGCGTTGGTGTGGGCCAATGCAATGATTTTTCAGGAGTTGCTCGCAAGCAACCTGCGCGGCCACAGCATCCCGCGGCCGGTTTCCTCGCCGGCCAAATTGGCCGCGCAATGGGAGGAAATTCTCAGGATAAACTGGTGGCCCATCTTCCATACCGCGCGCCTCGCGCTCAGCGGCACGCCGGCGCCGCAAAACCGGGAGGCCATTGAACTGCTGCTGCCGGCAGTGCAGGAGGTGGTGGAATCCGGCATCGCCACCAGCCACGACATCGCCGGGCGGGTTTTTCACCGCCTTTTGGACTCGCGCAAATTTCTCGCCACAAACTACACCACCATTTCCGCGGCGGTGCTGCTGGCCGCGCTGACGTTTGACCCGCAACGCTGGAGGCACGTGGACTGGGCCGACCCGCGGGCGGTGCGCAAGCTGAAAATATTCGACCCGGCCTGCGGCACCGGGACCCTGCTGATGGCGTCCATGCAGGAAGTGTTGCGCCTGCACCGCCGCGCCGGCGGCGACCCGGCTTTGGTGACCAAAGACCTGCTGGAAAAAGTCATCCACGGCTACGATGTGGTGCCGGCCGCGGTTCACCTGACCGCCGCAACTTTGGCCATGAGCGAGACCGGGCAGGTGGTCAGGGAGATGCCGCTTTATGTCATGCCCCACGATGTGGCGCCCGACCGCGCCAACAAAAAAGTCGTCGTCCCGCGGCTCGGCAGCCTGGATTTTCTGCATGGCTCAAAGGCCAGCGTCAAAACCATGTTCAGCGGCGAGGGCGATGCCGGGCGACGCACCGGCAGCGGCGAGGAGGTTTACGACGCCGACCTGCCCGGCAACCCCGACTTGATTATCCAAAATCCCCCCTACACCCGCGCCGGCGGCCCGGGGGATGCAAAAAACACCGACTGGAATCCGCTGTTCGGCTCCCTTCTGTCCAAAAGTGACGTGACCAGGATGCAACAAGAATTGCGCGGCCGCCTCACGGGCACGCCGGCCAGTTTGTACGCCGGACTGGGCTCCGCTTTTGCCTGCCTTGCCGATGAAAGAATTGGCCAGGAGCGGCGCGTCGCATTTGTGCTGCCCGCCGCCGTTCTTAGCGGCAGCCGCTGGGCCGCCATCCGCCGCATGTTTTTGCAAAACTACGAAATTGACTGGGTTGTGGTCAGCCACGACGGCCGTCACCGCTCCACAAGAAAACACTTTCCCGGCCGCCTGTTCGTTGCTTTTTCTGAATCAACGCGGATGGCGGAATCTTTAGTTATCGCCACCAGGGTTAAAAAAAATGCGCCCGGGCACCAGATTCGCTTTGTTAATCTGCGCCACAATCCCGACCATCCTTTTGAGGCGGCGTCCGTTGGCCGGCATCTTCTGGAAAAGCCCAACGCCGCTGAAATTTCCACCGGCCAGAAAGTGTGGGGGGAGATTGTGCGCGTTCCGCAGGCCGATATTCGCGAGGGGGCGCCGTGGTCGGCGACGGCTTTTATGCAGACCAGAATTTACAACACCGCGCGTGCGCTGCTTGACGGTGAATTGCGCCTCGGCGGCAATGTCATTCCTGTTCCTGTGGTGCCACTGGGGGAAATCGCCGAGTTCGGGCCATATGAAATGCAAATTAAAAACCCCCGCCAGGGCGCTTTCGGCATTGTTGCAACAGAGGACCCGACACGCCTCGGTGAGCCGGCACTTTGGCATCATAGTTCCAAGAAAATCCGCACCCTGTCACCCATTGCCAATGCGCGCCTGCAACCGCGCGCCGACCGCCCCAACGGCAACGGCGCCGGGGAGGCAATGCTGCAGAAAGCCGGACATCTGCAGCATGCGCGAGTACTTCGCCATGCGCCGCAACGATTCGCCGCGGTGCGCACCGAGGAAGCCATGCTCGGCGTCGGCTCGTGGATTACGGTTTTGCTTAAACAAAACGGCGATAAGAATCTAACCGCGGCCATGGAAAAAACCCTGGCGCTGTGGCTGAACAGCACGCCCGGTTTAATTTTGCGGATTTTCCACGCCAACCGCCCTTACCTCGGCCGTAGCGGGGTGCCCCACGAACTGGCGCGGACTTTCCCGGTGCTGGATGTGACAAAACTCCCCGCCGAAAAACTCACCGCCGGCGCGGTGCTGTTTGACGAACTGGCCGGCGAAGAATTCCACGGTTTTGCCCAAATGGACACCGATGAGGCGCGCCGCAAACTGAACCAAATGTTCCTCAGCGACGTCCTCGGCGCGCCGGCGGCGGCCAAAACCGCAATGCGAAAACTCACCGCCCAACTCAAAGGCGAGCCGACCATCACCGCCCGCCACTGAGGCCATGTGGCGCCCCGCCGCGAAACCCGCAAACTTGGAAAAATCTGCAATCCACGGGCAACCCCGCGCACACCGCCCTCGGCGCGGCATTTTCACCGCTGGACAAACGCGCGCCTGAACTCTCCGACCGCGCGCCGAATTTGGAGCGTGCGATGGTATTTTAAGCAACGGCAACGCGCGGCCGGCGGTGGGCGCCGAGGCACTGCCTAAACGCCGCCGCCGGCCGCCCCGGCGGCAAGTTGCGGTTCTAACCCACCCACTCCCGCGCGTTGGTGAACATTCGCCGCCACGGACTCGCGCCGTTCCATTGCGGCGGGTGCCACGAGAGGTTGGCGGCGCGCAGGGCGCGTTCCGGGTGCGGCATCAGGATGGTCGCGCGGCCGTCGGCGGTGGTGGCGCCGCAGATGCCGCCCGGAGTACCGCCGGGGTTTTCAGGGTAAGTTTCGGCGGCGCCGGCGCGGGTGGCGTAGCGCAACGCGACGGCCAGGGCGCGTTGTTGTTCGGGCGATGAAAAAATTGCACGGCCCTCGCCGTGGGCGGCGGGGATGGGAAGTTTGCTGCCGGCCATGCCGCGAAAAAAAAGCGACGGACCGGGCATGATTTCCACCATCGCCAAACGCGACTCAAAACGGCCGCTGCGGTTGGCGGCGAAGCGCGGCCAGTGCCGCGCGCCGGGGATGATTTCCCTGAGCGCGGCCAGCATCTGGCAGCCGTTGCACACGCCGAGGGTGAAGGTTTCATCGCGGCGGAAAAATTCCGCAAAGCAGTCGCGCACCGCCGGGTTAAACAAAATGGATTTGGCCCAGCCCAGCCCGCCGCCCAGCACATCGCCGTAGGAAAATCCGCCGCACACCGCAAGTCCGTGGCAGCCACGCAGGTCGCCGCCGCCGCGCAGGTCGCTCATCGTCACATCCACCGCGCAAAAACCGGCGCGGTCAAAAGCGGCGGCCATTTCCACCTGGCCGTTCACGCCGACTTCACGCAACACGGCGACTTTGGGTTTGGCGAGGGTGAGGCCGGGGGCGGGCGGCGCGGCAAAAGTGTCCGGCGTGAATCCCGGCGCGAGTTCGGCAAACAAACCGCCGCCGGGGCCGGCCACTTTGGCGTAGGATTCATCCGCGCATTGCGGATTGTCGCGCAATTTTTGCATCAGCCACGAAGTTTCCGACCACGCGCGGCGCAAATCGCCGAGGGGTTTGTCCAGCAGAATTTTTCCGCCCTGGCGAATTTTAATTTGCGGCGTGTTTTTTCTCTCCGCGATTTGCGCCAATGACAACCCGGCGCGCATGAAGCGGCGGTTCACCTCCTCCACATGCGGCGCCGCAACTTGCACCGCCGCGCCCAACTCTTCGTTGAACAAAAATGCCGCCGCGTCCACCGCTTCCGGAACTTGAATCTCCAGTCCGCAACCCGAGGCAAAGGCCATCTCCAGCAACGCCACCGCCGCGCCGCCGTCCGAGCGGTCGTGGTAGGCGGCGAGCAAACTGTCACCGGCGCAGGCGCGCAGCGTGTTGAAAAATTCCCGCAGCAGTTGTGCGTCGTCGCAGTCCGGCACCGCGCCGCCGCGGTCGACTTTTTCATACACCTGCATCAGCGCCGAGCCGCCGAGCCGGTTGCGGCCGCCGCCGAGGTCCGCCAAAAACAAGGCGCCGTCACCCAGCGCCGGCGTCAGCGTCGCGCGCACATCGTCCACGGCCGCAAAAGCGGTGGCCACCAGCGACAGCGGCGCGCTGAGCTCGACCTCGGTGCCGCCGTCGCGCCAGCGCGTGCGCATGGAAAGTGAGTCCTTGCCCACCGGAATGGCGACGCCGATTTCGCGGCACAGCGCGGTGACCGCGCGCACCGTGTCGCGCAACGCGGAATCCTCTTCGGCGTCGCCGCACGCCGCCATCCAGTTGGCCGACAGCTTGACCGTGTCTACCGTGCCGCAATCGGCGGCGGCGATGTTGGTCAGCGCCTCGGCGGCCGCCATGCGCCCGCCGGCCTCGGCATTGGTGAGCGCCAGCGCCGGCCGCTCGCCCACCGCCGCCGCCTCGCCATGCCAGTTGTCAAAACCGGCGGCGGTGACGGCGACATCGGCCACCGGCACCTGAAAACGCCCGACCATTTGGTCGCGGCACACCAGCCCGCCGACACTGCGGTCGCCGATGGTGACCAGAAAAGTCTTGTCCGCCACCGCCGGCAGCCGCAACACCCGGTCCAACATGCCGGCGATGTCGTCGTGGATGACGGTTGAAGACGGCGCCACCGCCGGGCGCGCAACATAACGCCGCGCCATGCGCGGCAATTTGCCGAGCAGAAAATCCAACGGCAGGTCGACCGGCGGCGGCGCCGGCGGCGGCGCGTCACGGTCATCCACCAACAGCCGGCCGTCGCCGGTGGCGGCGCCAATCACGCAAAACGGACACCGCTCGCGCGCGCACACTGCGGCAAAACGCGGCACGTCTACGGCGGCCACCGCCAACACGTAACGTTCCTGCGCCTCGTTGCACCACAGTTCCATGGGCGACAGCGCCGGGTCGCCGCTGGCGATGTCGCGCAATTGAATCACGCCCCCGGCGCCGCCGCCGTGCAACAGCTCCGGCACCGCGTTGGACAAACCGCCGGCGCCGACGTCGTGAATGGCGAGGATGGGGTTGGCATCGCCGGCATCGGCGCAGCGGGCGATGACTTCCTGGCAGCGGCGCTGCATTTCCGGGTTGCCGCGCTGCACCGAGGCGAAGTCCCGTTGCTCATCGCCGGCGGCAGCGCGGCCGCTGCTGGCCGAGCCGCCGCCGAGGCCGATGCGCATGGCCGGGCCGCCGAGCACAATGATGGCGCTGCCGGCCGGAATGGCGCGCTTTTGCACCTGCGTTTCGGCGATGGCGCCGATGCCGCCGGCCAACATGATGGGCTTGTGGTAGCCGCGCCCGCGGCTGGCGGTGACTCCGGCGGCGGAATCGCCGGCCGCACCCCACCACTCAAACGTGCGGAAGTAGCCGCCGATGCACGGGCGGCCGAATTCATTATTAAACGCGGCGGCGCCCAGCGGGGCCTCCAACATGATGGCCAGCGGCGTTGCGATGCGCGCCGGGCTGCGCGCCGCGCCCTCCCACGGGCGGCGGTGGCCGGGGATGCGCAAGTGGCTGACGCTGAAGCCCACCAGCCCGGCCTTGGGGCGGGCGCCGCGGCCGGTGGCGGCGGCGTCGCGAATCTCGCCGCCGCTGCCGGTGGCGGCGCCGG